>JAJFMI010000035.1 GCA_021772235.1 Chlamydiota bacterium | reverse complement strand
ATAATATTTGTAAATAAACTAAATCTTTCTTATAGTGATTAACTCAATTCAAAAATGTATTTTACATTATACTCCATCAGTATTAAAAAATGAAAATGTAACAAGCCTCTTCAAAAAATATTGCCCAAACTTTCAAAGTTTAAGGAAGCCCCTTCAATTATTCGAAAAAGGTACTATTGAAATACTAACCAATGAGATAAAAGAATCTACGGCGACAACAAGAGTTTTTAGCCGTAAAGAATTATTAACACTCTCCATTTTAGCTATACTTGTAGAAATAGTTTTATTTACAATAGTTTATGCAGCATTAAATGGAATTTTTCTTTTAATTGATAGTGGAATCGATAGTACTCTTCGCATTTACTTTGACAAATTAAATAATGCGATTCGTGAAAACAATTATGATGAAATAAGCAAATTAGTAAAAATCCTCTACTTTATTCCAATGCATCACAACCCTACTATTCAGAAATTGGGTTGCTGGGCAGCAGAAAAAGGACATGTTGATATACTAACCTCTATTTATAACAAAACTTCCACAGCTAGCATATTGTGGAATAGAATCTTCTTTGCTAAGACTGCTATTGCACACAATCAAATTGAAATATTAAGATTTTTAGTTAACCACCCTAATCTTCCAATAATAACAAACGACTTACTTGAATTTAACGCTGATGGTTTGGAACATTCTCCTACCATAAATAACGCAGCTTCAGCCGGTCATTCAGACGTTTTTGAAATCTTGATAGAGCATTTTGAAACTTCTAGGATTTATCCGATATTAACATCATCAGATCCTCATCATGTTCAAAATCATCTTGAGATTGTACAGTTATTATATCGCCACAATCCAAATTACGAACTGGATGGTTTTACTCACCTCGATTTAGCAGTGCATAGTAGAAGTCCGGAGGCCGTAGACTGGATGCTAAGAGAAGAAGTAGAATTCCAAGATAGTACATTATTTTTAGCAGTAAGGATTGACAATCCCAATTTAGAAGTAATTAAAAGCCTTCTAAAACATGAAAATTGCGATCTAAACGTGACAGATAGGAATGGAAACACCCCTTTAAATCTTTATCTTGAAAGAACTCATGCAAGAGATCTTCAAATAAAACCGGAGATAGTGGATTTATTCCTTAGAAAAAATCCCAACTTAGATCTAGCAAATGCTTTCGGAAGAACCCCATTGAGTCAAATTGATTCACATGAACCATGGCTCGTTGATCTTTTTATTAAGTATGACCTCATCACCGATGAAGAAATGCAAACAATATTCATCCAAGCAATTCAGTCTGGACGTGAAAAAATAGTAGAACGGTTATTAGTAGAAGGAGAAGACCCCAATCACCTCGAGGAAACAATCCTTAATCCATTAAGAGGAGAAAAAGTAGCTCTTCTCCTCTTAGAGCATAGAGACTACCAATTTTCTGATGGTGATACTCCTCTCCACATATCTGCAAAAAATAACTGGTACAGCAACATTGTGCATTTTTATAACATATTCCCAGAAAAAGTTGATCTTAAGAATGAACGTGGCGAAACTCCTCTCTACCTAGCCGCCACACAAAGAAGAGCTCACTCATATGCAATTGCAAACTTTCTAATTAGCAAAGGCGCATCCCTAGAAAATGCAATCGATTTTGCTAGAGAATCAGATCACGAAGAGAAAGAAAAGCACATAGCTTTCCTGCACCAATTTAAATCAAATATGGCAAAATCGGCTGGCGATTAGAAAAGCATATTCAGGAAAATTGTCCAAGAAGTTGCCTATTCACACTACCAAATTAAAATATTAATTGTATTGTTTTATTTTCTATAAAACTCTATAATTGTATAAAAATAAGAACAAAACCATGTTATATTCTATTCAAAGTGTTGGAGCCTCGCTCGCTCAGATCCCAGTTACTGCATCAAGACAATTAATTAATATATACAACTATCTTCCTAATAAACCATCATCTAAGTGCTTAAATGCTCTAATAAATCGCAAAGTATCCGTAATTGAAATCGCAAAACTTCTGAAAACTCCGGCTAAACTGGTACTGCTTTCTTCTTTTGTAGGGTTTTTTACAGGGGGGCTTGTTACAATAGTTTTAATTGCTAGAGAAGAATTAGCCAGTCATTACCATGAGAAATCAAGAGAAAAATGTCATAATGAATTAAATTCCTGCATCAGGAATAACAATCCCGAAAGAGCACATGAACTCCTAATCTCAGACCGTTTTCCCAGAGAGATAATTCGTAGTATCCTTCCCGTCCTAGGGAAATGGGCAATAGAAAATGATCATCAAACTGTCCTAGCGGATTTATTGGATTTAGAACATCCCGCTCGACTCGGAGACTTGCTTAGATACGCAACAGAAAACAGCAATACAGAGACTCTACAATTTCTTATAGATCGGGGCATCGACCTTCCTAATGATAATATTATCACCCGCATACCTAATGAAAAATTACTTAGCACCCCCTTGCTAAAAAGCCAATTAGAATCCTTCAAATTGCTTTTCAATCATTTTCCTGAATATAGAGACCAAAATGGCCAATCGTTTTTACACATAGCAGTTCAAAGCAGGAATCATCTCGCAGTAGAGTGGTTATCAACTCAAACTCAAACAAATATTAATGCAAGGAATTATTCTGGAAATACAGCTTTACACCTTGCAGTTAGGTGTTTGCATCCCAACTCTAGGAAAATTATTGAGATTCTCCTCTCTAAAAAAGAACTAGAAATTGATTCTGAAACTCCAAATAATGAGACCGCTCTCATGTTAGTTTGCAAAGATGCACTTAATAGCATCCTTCCTCATTCCTACGAAATCGCAAGACTCCTTCTTGAAAATAGAGCCGATCCTAACTATGTATGTGGGAACACTACACCTTTCCTGCGTGCAATTGTCTTAGGGCTACCATTTGTAAAATTATTTTTGGAATTTGGAGCCGATGTAAACAAAACTCAAAATTTAGAAGCCCCTATTTTACAAGCAATTCGTGTTGCTAATCGATCTGTAATCAAATACATTTCACAAGAGCCCAATTTCGAACCTGATTTACATGAAGATGGAAGCACTCTCCTTCATGAAATTGCTCGAATTGATCGAGAAGAATGTAAAATATTTGAAGATTTTGCAACAAAAAATGACCCCTCTGCAGAAAACGACTTTGGTGAAACTCCTCTTCACATCGCTATAAAAACTAATAGATTTTCAATGCCTATAGTATGGTATTATTGCAGAGAACAAAAAGACCTTATTGATAAACCAAACAGTAACGGTGAGACACCTCTTTATCTTGCGTTGACCACAGAAAGATACTACGCCACGAAAATAGCCGAATTTCTTGCGGAGCAAGAAGAGATAGACATTCAAAAAACTTACGAATTTGCTTATCAAAGCCGGCATCCCGATAAAGAACAGCACCTTGAATTCCTAAAGAATTACATGCCAGCAGCAAAACACGCAGTCAATTAAATATTTTATTGAATTGTTTTATTTCTCTTAATATGTTATCATATATGAAAAAATAAATTAAACACATCCATGACATATAGCCTTTCTCAAATAAGCAATACTATTAAATATTATACTCCAGAAGTGGTCAGTCAAGGCGGCGCTTGTCTATATAAATATATTTTCCGACCGGTAGATTCCTCTGTCACAAAATTTGAACGTAAATTTACTCAGATTACAGGAATATCTAACCCAGTCGTTATCTGGCACCTATCAGTCTGTGCTATTAGTTTTATTGCTCTTATTGGACTCGGGGCAAACCTTCTTTATCAGGAGAAAAAACTTCGAGACTTCGAAGCACAAATAAGAAGTGCGATTCAAAATGGACGATCAGCTGAACTAGAAAAACTTAGTCAAAACCCACTTGTGAAAAAGGTTCATCTTCATAAACTCCAAGAAAACATAAAGAGCAACAATGATCTTCCGACAATAAAAGTGTTTCTAAAAAACTTTACAAGCATCCCCTATCACTTTTCTGGCTTACTAAAAAAAGCAATTGATGAAAAGCGCGTTGATATTGCAAAAGTTATCACAGAAGTAATCGTAGAAAAAAACTTTGAAGATCATCATCTATTTGATTTTATTTGGGAAGGGCTGAACCAATTTGATAATTATAACACTTCTCAAGAATTACAAGAAATTAGAGAAGTTTTGATTTCAATTAATCCAAACGTACAAGATGATAACGGCAATACTTTTCTCCATAAAGCCATTGACCAATTTTCCGATTTCAATGAGATAGGAATCGTCCGCTACCTTCTTACAAGAGAAGATGTAAATGCGAATGCTCCAAATAATGCGGGGGTTTTCCCCCTCACTAGAGGTCTTACAATGAGGGCGGGTAGACACCATCATACAAAATTTTCTATGATGATTCCCCTGTTTCTAGTAAGAGAGGACCTCACATTAAATGCTGAAGATATTCACAACTTATTAACTCCATACAAAGCAGATAACTATGAGCAAATCTTAAATGTGTTATTTGAACGCGAAGATTTGGAAATAGATATTAACTTGAGAGATGATGTAGGAAAAACACCCCTTCATAAAGCCGTGGAGGAAATCAATCTCAATGCAATACAATTACTTATCCAGCGCAATGCTGACGTAAACGCGCAAGACAACAGAGGTAACACCCCTCTTCATCTTGTCGCTAGAAAAGCAGCTTCATATATACATAGTCAGACCTATTTTGACTACATAAAAGTCCTGCTTGACAATCGGGCAAACCCCACAATACAAAATAATGAGGGTGCTATTCCTTACCAACTTGCGGGATTCAATTATTCTGTCAAACGCCTCCTTGAGATGTATATTACTGATGAAATACAGCGCATGAACTTTGTTATTGAGGCAGTTAGGGGAAATCACCATCAAGAAATTGTCCTTCTTTTACACGCTATTGATTACATTGATGATCCAAGACTCCTCGAAGAAGCATTTACAGCACCTGTAGCCACTCCTGAAGTTATCTATACTCTCTTGGAAAAAAACGCGCCATTTGAATCTCCAACGGAAAGAACACTTCTTATGGAAGCCATAAGAAGTGGAAATTTTAGTACATATTTAGCCGTTAAGACGTTTGAAACGGATACTGGAAACGAAAGAGATAATTTAGGAAATAGCCATTACCATTTTGCTGCGCAAAAATTAGATCCTAAATTTTTACTATTACTAGATGATCTTGATAACAATGATGGGCTTGACAAAGAGAATAACCTTGGTGAAACACCTCTTCTATTAGCTCTGAGAAATCATCACTTTGAAACGGCTAGAGCACTAATTGACCGAGGCGCTAGTACCGATGGAATTGCAGATAAAATTGATGAGCGCCAGCCTATTAATGGAAAACCTAAAAAACCTATCCACTACTTTCTGCAACAATTCACAAGGGCAAAAGGTGCATTTTGACTTGAATCAAAGATTTCTGTAGAATCGCGTGTCGAAAACAGGAGAAAAATCATGCAATCACTTCAAAAATTAGCACTTAGTGCTGCCATGGCATCTAGTGTGCTTATCCAAGCAGATCCGTTTTTGGACAACATTCGCACTCGCGTTATCGAAACAGTCGAGCAATCCCCAGATATTCCTTCCGATTTGAAAGAAGGCTTAGTGACAAAATTTGCTCTTCTTGTGAAAAACGGCGTTTTGGAAGAGACGGGAACTGATGCGCAAGTGCGCCCCTATTTTGTTACTCTGCAAGGCGTAATCGAGCAGGTCCTTTCCCAGGAACTCGGCGAAGAGATCTCTTCGTTAACAAGTGTGATTCATACACCAGCGCCAACAACTCCTCTCTGCACAAAAGGCGAAATCTCCCCAGAGCTTGTCGATCCATCCATTCAAGAAGATCCCAACCGCCTCTACACAGTAAAAGCACGCACCACAATTGTGCGCGACTTTTTGCAAAAAGGCGGCCACCTCTATGTCGTCTATCCAGAAGCTGGATTTTATAAACGCAGCGAAGAACAACGCGAGATTTATCAGGAAGCGATCACGCAATTTCCAACCACACTGCACAACAGCCCTCTCAACTGTGAATCGATCGATCCCAATCATATCGGCGCCTTCTACCTTTTTGAAAGTGCAGGTAAAACCTACGCCTTTGCGATCAAAATGACACAAGCCAACGCTCCACAAGGCCACGGCAACTACAATCTCTGGTTTTCAGAACTTGAGAACTCCCCCGGATATGAGAGAATTTCCACAATCTGGGACTCTCTTAAGCCAAATCTAACAAGCGAAATTCCCATTAGCAAACACTTTAAGGACTAAAAATGGAAGCAATCAGACCCTATCTTCATTCAGCAACAGAAACGATGCAGAAAGGCTGGCAACAATACCCCTCTCTTTCTCAATATTTACCTACAGGTACAAACAACTTTGTTAAAAGAAATTGGCTCGTCTTAACCCTCTTCTCAGCAGCTGCTCTTGCTACAGTTGGGTTTGTTGCTGCAAATGTGATTTCCAACAGAAATCATCAGAAAAAACTCGAAACCCTTTGGACATGGCTTTCTGAACATTGTGAGTTAATTCAAAATGAAAACGATGAACAAATCGAAGAGTCTAAATTTTATGAGGACCCAAGCACTGTAACATCCCTTATTCTAGATGAGAAATATAAGAATTTGTCATCCCTGCCTGCAGAGATTGAACTGTTGCGCAACCTTACGACTTTAAAATTTCCCTTATCAAGCGATAACATGGAAACTCTGCCAAAAGAACTTGCAAGATTCCCTCTGCTTTCTAGACTAGAGTTGAAGTTTTTAGACAATCTTAAAGATATACCAAAAGAACTTTTCGATGCCGAGTTCCCAAATCTAGAAGAAATATCTCTACTTTTGCTTGAAGATAACAATTTTGACTCAAACCTTGCAAAATTAATAGTTAATCAAGCAATGCAAGGCTCTATCTTCGCCTTGCTTTTCTGTCGTAATTTTAGAAACCACCCTCACTTACCAAAGCCAAATGAGGGTGAGCAACTTACTGAATGGATAGAAAATTCTAATAAATTTGAGAATATGCCCGACAATATCCGAGCTGTGGCAAAAAAAATCCGGGAGCAGAGTCGTGTGCAGTAACAACACTCCCACAAGAGGCCGTCCGTAATTCCCAAATTGCATAAGAGAATCTAGTTGGAAAACTCGTGGTTGCTTTGCATTTGGGCTGATTCTTTCAGGTTACGCTCTCTACACCCTGCATAAAATTCAGAAGTATCGAAATCAGAAATACATCGGACAATGTTTTTGGGATGCAAACCTACCCGCCATAAAAGAGGCGTTTGGAAATAAGATAAAACTGACCAAGGATGAAAAAAGAGAATATCTTCATTTTGCTATCCTTGGCGCATT
>JAJFMI010000034.1 GCA_021772235.1 Chlamydiota bacterium | reverse complement strand
TTTTTTCGCCTCAATTACCACGCTGCCTTTTATGCTAATTTTTTCACCCATGCCAATTAATCCACCTGCGATCAGTATTTTTGGACTAGTTGGACTTGCTGTAATTGGAACATCCACAGCTTTTTACTTTTACTATCAACTTGTGCAAAAAGCAGGCGCCACCTATCTTTCACTTAGCACCCTGCTTTTTCCCATCATCAGTATTAATCTCGGTGTGATCTTTCTTAATGAAAAACTTAGCACTATGGCCTACTTTGGATTTGCCTTGATCTTAGCCGGATTGGTTACCATCATTACCAAGAAGACTATTCCAACTATCAAGGAATAATTTTCTAGTTATTCTTAATTAGTGACACGCCCTAATCAACAAATTTTTTACTGAAAGCAACGCGAAATCTCTTACGAGCTGTTGAGTGGAGAGAACTCTCCTTACTAACTTGCTGTAGATTAAGGCGATAAAGTAGAATTTAGAACGATAGTTTTTTATAACAAAAAAATATTACGACTTATTTTTAAAGTGTGAGTTTGTTAACATTACTAGACAAGAAACAAAAAAGTATTTAAAAATGAAAATATCCGATTACTTCCCAAAAGCGCAATCTCCACAAAATAGAACAGGAACCCAAAGAGTAGATAACTTAACCTCAAGTATTGCAAGACTCAATATCTCAAGAACTCGTCCTCTAAATCATCGCCAAACTCCTAATGGATTAGTTAGAGATGTTCCAAGAAATATGCATGGCTCTGCTCTAATTCAACCTTCTCGAGGAATGGCTGAAAAACTAGAGCAAATTCGAGAGAATCCTTTTGTTCTTCAATGTTTTGCATTAGAAGACAGAGAAAATGAAGAAATTGTTTTACTTGCAGCAAAAATAAATATTGATGCTCTAGAACACGCAGGTCCTGGACTGAAAAGCAGTGGGGAGTTTTTTGTAAAAGTAGTTGCTCAGCAAAAAGAAAAGCTCACAAAAAGCCGGTATAATCCACCTGAATTTGAAAAATTAGTAATAGTTGGATGCAATGGTGACGAAACTTCTTGCTTTGAAGAGGTTAAAATTCGCTCTGGATTTGAGTACGCCTTCCAAGATCTAAAATCGAATACTGAATTGGTCAGAAAACTAGCAGATATCTATGGTATTGTCCTAAGAGATGCAGCCCCCTTTCTCCAAGACGATGAGGAAACTGTACGAATAGCAGCTATGAGTGACCCGGCAGCATATGCTTTCGCAAGTGAAAGATTGAAAGATTATAAAGAATACGTGTTGAAGCTACTTAAAGAAGGTGATGATGATGAAGTCATAGACCTTATTTTTCCATTTCTAAGTAAAAGCCTAAGAGGTGATGCTGAGGTAGTATTTGCAACTTATCTTTCAACAGCTGATGCTAGACCTGAGTTGTATCTATCTGATGAAGCTAAAGATTGTGAAGAGTTTTATTTGCGTTTGTGTGAAATTACCAACGACGAATCAACGCTGTTTGATAGTATGAGCAGTAGGCTAAGGTCAATACCAGATTTTATGCTAAAAATAGTAAAAGATTATCCAGAGAACATTCTGCTTGCGGATCCTTCTCTACTTGAAAACACTACCTTTATGTTAAATGCGGTACTACTAGAAGTCGATGTTCTTGAACATGTCGATCCTTCTTTATTGAATAATCCAAGGTTTATGCTAAATGCCATAAGATTAAAACCAAAATCTACTAAATATATTGGTCAAGAATTAATGAAAGACAGAAAGTTTAGAGCAGAAGTAGAAAAAATCCTTAAATCAAAAGAAGCCAGAGGGTCTAGTACTACTAAAAGTAAAAAATTACCACCTCTGCACAAGACGTTCAGATAGAAATCCATTATAACCCAAGTAAACTTTAAAGTATTGAGGCTTAGCAGAAAAATTCGATGTAAGCTTACTGAGAGCCTGCAATCAACTTTGTAAAGCTGATGAAAGTCAAAAAATGATCTTAGCTTGGGTTTTTGCCCAAGAAATCAATGCGTGAGCTTCTTGAGCCCACCGAATTTTACGATGAACCAGTTGAAGGTTTTCATTGAGGTTATCTCAATTGCACCTGGTTCTTGAAATTTGGGGCCAGCGGCCCCGATGAGTTTGAGGGCTTTTTCGCAGGTGAGCTTTTCAAGTATTTTGCTGCCTGTCTCTTCCCCATGATGGTCTTTACTACCGACAAGTAAAAGTGTAGGCGCCAGGATGTTTTCAAGAACGGATGTGGTGGGTTCCTCCGGGGCTCCAAGGCAAACAAGTGCTTTGAGGGAAGATTCAATGGCGCTTGCACAAAATGCTGCTGTAGATCCTGTTCCTATTCCAAGATAGCCAAGGGGGATATCTTTGAATTCTTCTTGTTCTTTTACCCAACGGCTAGCGGCGAGCACACGCTCTGTTAAAAAGGGGAGGTTTTTGCTATACTCTTGTGTTTCCATCTCTTGTTTTTCTTCTTTATCTGTAAGTAGGTCAAAAAGAAGATAGCCAATACCGCCTCTTTCAAGAACTCGTGCAATGAATTGGTCTTGAGTTGAATCGCGAGAACTGCCGGTATCATGTACAAATATGACAAGGCCACGCGCAAGTTGCGGGAGAGAAAAGTAGGCTTTAATCGGTGTATCTTTGCATTTAAATGTGATCTCTTTCACGGGCCCTCAAAATTTGTTATCAGCGCCACGGGGTGGTCGCTTAAGATATTTTCTATTTGGTTTGTCTCTTTCCTTTTACCAGTAAACTGTTCTTTTCCCGCAAGGGGTTCTTCTAAGAAATTCTCTTTCCAAATGGTCCCGATATATGGTGCCGAGAGTTTAGAAAAGTAGCGCGCAGCGATGCAGGTTAGGATGCGTTTGCCTTTTTTACGCTGGAAGGCGATGAGGTGTTTTTCCATTGGGCCGATGATTTTTAAGGGGATGTACTCGCCGTCGAGAAAAAGATCGGGGGCGCTCTTTCGCAAGCGCAAGGCTTTTTGCGTCATCTGCATTTTGAGAGGTGGATCTTGGAGGAGTTTTTGACGCTGCTGAAAATCGACGGCTCGGCGATTGTCAGGATCAACGAGCGAATCATCCCACAATTCGATGCCTTGATAGATATCGATTACACCAGGACTTGCCATTTTTACAGCGAGGGCGGAGAGAGAATTTAGCTGGCCAAGAGGAATAAGTGTTTCAACAAAAGGGATGAAACTTTTAAGAAATGCATTTTTTGGATTAAGGATGCGGATGATAAAGTTGGTAACGGCATTTTCATAATTATCATTATGGTTGATCCAGTTGGTGTGGATTTTCGCTTCACGTATCGCTTTATAAAGGTAGTTGCGGATGCGCGTGATGAATAGTTGCAGATCTTGCATCGGTTCGTGCGGCCAGGCACCGACCAAAGTTTGATAGATGAAGTATTCAAGGTTGGATTCGGGGCCAAGTGCGTTTTTGTGTTTCTGGTTGAGTTTGCTCCATTCAGTAACTTTTTGCTGCCAGAGGTCGGGGATTTCAGAGAGCACGTTGAGGCGCTGGCGCACGTCTTCACAGCGTTTTGTATCGTGTGTCGATGTTGTGATGATTCCATGCGGAGGGCGTTTTTGATTGCGTTTATGAAATTCGTCGCGGGCTATACCAAATCTTGTGGGATGGCCGCCGACTTCATTGGCGGAAATAAATCGAAAATAGCGGTAGCAGAAGGTATCTTCTAAACCTTTTGCGACGATCGGCGGGGTGAGTTGCTGGAGGCGGCGAACGTATTCGCTATTTGCAGGGTCAAGGAGGACTTTTTTAAGATTGGGGGCATTGATTTTTGCAAAGAGGCGCTCGTAAGTTTTACGATCTTCATCGCGAAAATTTTCATCAACATAGGTGCGGTAGAGATCAAAGTGCGCGATGAGCTCAACGAGTTCTTTTTTTAGATCGCCTGGTAATGTGTGCGCTAAAGTATCGATTTCACTTCTCATATAAAGCAGCGCAAATTCGCGTTTTGCATCGATAACCATCTGCTCGGGATCTTTTTTTTCGCCAATAAATTTGTGGTAGATTTTGTCGAAAACATCTCTGTTTTCGCGGTCAATAAAGAGATGGTTGAGGTCGTTTAAAAATTCATACCCCACGGTTCCCGAAACAGGCCATTCTGGTGGCAGGCTTTCTCCTTCTTCAAGGATTTTTTCTACGATAACGTAGTGATTTTGGAGTTTGTCAAAATAGGCTTTGGGGTCGTAAAATCCATCGGGATGATCAATACGCAATCCCTCCCCTATCCCCTCTTCTAGATACCCCAGAACCTTTTTATGCATATCATCAAAGACTTCGGAGCGCTCAATTTTAACAGCAGCGAGTTCGTTAATATCAAAAAAGCGGCGGTAATTAATGTCTTGCGGACCCTCTTGCCAAATCGTAAGAAGGTAAGCTTGTTTAGAGAGAATCTCTTTTTTGTCAGCAGAGCTAAGCGTAGTTATGATGTGTTGGTAGAGATCGGGTTTACGCAAAACAAGCCGATTGAGCTCTTCCTTGGTGGTGAATGCGACCGGCAAAAATTGCTGGTAGCAGCTCATATGCATAGGAAGTTCGTATTCGTAGACGGTGACAAAAAAACAGCCGTCACGGTAGCGCAACCCAATTTCCGTTTCAATTGCTTCGTTAAGCGTTGTGCGCAAAATTGGAAGAAGAACTTTGTTTTGCAAGTCTTTGCGGAGCGGTGAAAAGTTGATATCGAAGTAATTGGCAAAGGGCGATTCTGGCCCCTTCTCTAAAACGTCTTGCCACCAAGGGTTGTAGGTACTAGCAGACATGTGGTTAGCGACAATGTCAAAAAGCAGTTTAATACCGCACTTTTTGGCTTCCTCTGCAAATTCACGAAACTCCTCTTCATCGCCAAGATCGGGATTGATTTCATGGGGTGAGCAGATATCATAGCCGTGCATACTCCCCGGTACTGGACGAAAAATGGGACTGAGATAGAGAGCGTCCACTCCAAGTTTTTCAAAGTAGGGCAGATAGTCCTGCGCCTTTTTGAAAGGAAAGTAGGGATTGAGTTGGAGACGGTAGCAGGATACAAAAGGAGCCATAAATTCAAAATAAACTTATTAGGTTTGTTTGGAAAGGTGGGAAAAGGTAAAATATCTCCATGAAGAAACCTGTTGTAGCAGTTGGAATGTCTGGAGGAGTCGACTCCTCAGTTGCCGCTTTGCTCCTAAAAGAGCAAGGTTATGAGGTCTTTGGGCTTTTTATGCGCAACTGGGAAGAGGGCGAGGATTGCCCCGCCGAGGCCGATTTTGCCGATATGGCGCGCGTCTGTAATCAGATCGGAATTCCCTACTACACAGTTAATTTCACCAAAGAGTATTGGGATGAGGTCTTTTCTGAATGTCTCAAAGAGTTTAAGAAAGGCATCACACCCAACCCTGATATTCTCTGCAATCGTCAAATTAAGTTTCACCATTTGCTAGAAAAAGCGAAGCGCCTTGGTGCGGATAAATTGGCTACAGGGCACTACTGCCAAATTGGACCAGATGGCACTTTGCTTCGCGGCGCCGATCCCAATAAAGACCAGTCCTATTTTTTGCACTCTGTTGGCCATGACAAACTCAAGCAAACACTATTCCCTATTGGCCACCTTCCAAAGCCTGAGGTGCGTGAAATCGCAAAAAAACAGGGGCTTTTTACTCATGCGAAGAAAGATAGCACGGGCATCTGTTTTATTGGAAAGCGCGCCTTCCGTCCTTTTCTCTCGCAATTCTTAAAGCCCAAGCCGGGACCATTTCAAACTCTAGAAGGAAAAGTTTTGGGCACCCACGAGGGCGTCCACCTCTATACAATTGGGCAGAGGAAGGGTTTGGGGATTGGCGGCCCTGGAGAGGCGTGGTTTGTAGCAGATAAGGATGTTCCAGGAAATATCGTCTATCTTGTCCAAGGCGAGAATCACCCCGCCCTTCTAAAAAACGCGCTCATCTGCACAAAACCCATCTGGAATACAGGGGCGCCCCCAGAGTTCCCCCTCACCTGCACAGCAAAAATTCGCTATCGCCAGGAGGATTCCCCCTGTACTGTGACCAAAAAAGGCGACCTCCTTCATGTCACGTTCAAAGATCCTCAGAAAGCCGTAACTCCTGGACAATCAGTCGTTTTCTATCAAGGCGATCACTGCCTTGGTGGCGCAACCATATCATAGTCAGCCTCTTATACTTTTATTTATTTTAATTGTGTTAATAAACAATTAATTATGCTAAAATATAATAAGAAAATTTCTCAAGGAGAAAGAAAATGACATTTGATTATTTAAGCCATTGGATCTGGAGCGGTAGCACAAAGATTACCGATCCGAATGATTCCATGAGTTATTATGGTTCTGAACCTGATGCAGGTCCAGAACCAACTGTAGTAGCGACAGTAGTGAAAAGAGCGCTTGAAGCGACAGCGGATACTTTCGAGGCCGTTGACAGCTTAATAGAAAAAGCGCAAGTTTTTACAGCTGTAGATGAAACTCTTGATGGATTTACCTTGTTAAACCCTGTTGGTGAAGAGAGCTCTATCAATGGCAAAGAAGGAATAAAAGGAAAGCTATCAAGAGGTGTCAAAAAGGTTCAAGAGTTCGCTCTTAACTTCCTTAGCGACGTATTGGCAAAAGGCTTTGCAAAGTGGATGAAAGCGGAAGATAATGGCTCCTGGTTCTCGTTTGTTTTCGGTGGAAGAAAATAAACTTTACGCAAGAAAATACTTCTGCTTAAGATGCTTAAAAAATGGAGAGGTTGCAGCAGCTTCCGAGCTGACTGTGATCTTTCCGTTTAATTGAAGTGGAGCAATCTGATCAATTGCAGCAAGAGCAGAAAGTTTGCGATGCTCGCCCAGAGGGTGGGTGAGCAAAATTTCTGGGATTATTGCACCACAAGATAAATCGCTTAACACTTGCTCAAGAAAAATTGCCCCAAGAGGGTTATAACCCGATTCATGCGCAAGATGGATTCCAGCCACATCTGCTTCATACTCACAACTTCTAGAGTGATGCAAAGATAAAAGCGTTCTTACAATACTAAAGATGCGATCAGCAAGATAATTAATATTTTCATAACCCCTCTCTATATTGTAAATTCGATTATTTTCTTCACGAGATCTACTCTCTTTTGCTTGAAGTTGTTGGTATTCCTTGTTATTTTTCTTCAAATGCGAAATCGCGAAATAGCTGATTCCTTTAAAGAGGCCAAAAAAAGTGAGGTTAGCAAACATTTTCCCCATGCCGTGACGAGAGGCCACATGAGTCATTTCATGTCCCATTAATGCAGCAAGTGCATCATTTAGGGTAACACCGCTAAGATCTACTTGAATTTTTGATCCATCTTTAAGAGTGATATCTGCAAATTTAGTGGTTTTTAGCGCTGATTTTAGCTCTGAAACAATCCCGGAATAGACCACCATACCGCCCGCGGGGCAAGCAAAAGCATTGACTGTGTTAGATTGAACAACGCTTACTTGATAATTATACCCATCCGGGTTCTCTTTGGTTTTTGCATTTAAGAGTTCTGCGTTATCCGCTTTAAGTTTGTTGTAGACCCCTTCAACAGCTCCCTTATATTTGTGAGTTTTTGCCATTCCACTCGTAGCACTGGGGTAGAAAATGTACTCTCCCAAAAATTTCTCTAAAAAGAGTGGAATAAGTGAAAATGTACGATGGCCATTAATACCGCTAATAGGAGCGATATAGTCAAAGAGAGGCTGGAAGTATGAGAAAAAATACTTGCATGAGAAATTTGAAATCGCTGCTACTGCAGGATTATCTATAAAGGCGCTCGTGAGATTTGTAACCACTTGTGGCGTCCAACTCTTACCCGCTACCGCTTTTTGCGAAGCATCTAATGCTCTATGTAAAGAGTCACTGCCTGCAATACTATTGTTCCATGTAATATTCATGGAAGTGATAATACCAAAATATACAATTACAGTTCAAAATGTAAAATAATTATTAATAGTAATAATTAATTGAATTGAATAAAAAGAAGTAAAGAGGTATAATAAATGCCATGAAAATAAAACCTATTGCCCGATTACTTGCCCGCACATTAGATTATTTCCTTTACTATTTTGCTGTAACACTTACCTTTCAGCTAGTAGGGATTCCTTTAAGCGCGTTTAGCGCGATTATTTTCTCTTTGTTCCTTCCCCTCTTCTTTATTCCAGTAGAAGCGGCAACAGTATCCCTCTTCGGGTCAACACTTGGCTACAAGCTTTTTGGTGTGGCTGTTAGAAAAGAGGGAGAGAAACTTCCCTGGAAGTTATCTTTTGCAAGAGCGTTTTTTCTTGGCGTGAAAATACTTTCCCCTGTCAACTTGCTCTATCCGATTCTTTTCTTTGCCAAAAAAACAGAGAGCCAGTTTGACCTTAAGCACGGCATTAATATTATCGCAACAAGTAGACGCCGTATTGTAGGAACAGTGCTTTTAATGGCTTGTTTTACAGGTTGGATTTTTGAAGAGCAACTCTTTGAAAACCCGAAAACAGTTATGTCGATGTTTGGCAGCAATAAAGATTGGTTTCATTTGACACATCCCGACGGCATGTTCGCTGTAGACTTTCCAAAAAATCCGACATTCAAACAAGAGCCCATCCCAATTCCAGGAAGCAAACCACTGGATTATTCTGAATATATGCATCAAGAGGGAGAGTTCACCTACTCTCTGAGCTACTCTAAATTGCCAAATAGCTGGCTGCAATTTGGAGATGGTCTACTATTGAAAGGGGCAATCAAAGCCATTGCAGCACACTATCCCCAAACAGAAATTGTCGCGAAAAGCACGGTGAAATACCAGAAATTACCTGGCTTGAATTTCACTCTACATCAGGCGGGTGGCCGCGAAATTCAGGGTCGTTTGATTGTACGTGAACGCATTCTATATAAATTAGAGATGAGTTATCCAATGGGAAAAAGAGAGCAAGCGCATGAGAAAATTGACGCTTTTCTCAACTCTTTCAATACGGATAAAGAGCAAATACTCGCTTCAATCGCGGAGGTTGAAGAGGTTATTGTCGATGCGACTCAGAACTAGCATTGAGTTTCTGATAAACACCCAGTCCCACAATAAAAAGTGTTGCGGTAAGAAGTACGGCAACGGGATAGGGAATATTTTGGATATTTGTTTTTGCCACTTCAATAGTTAAAACAAGTCCCTCTAAAGAGAGCGCTGTCGCAATGATCACAGCGAGTTTTGTAAGAGTGCGCCGCATTTCCTGAGGATCTTTCTGCTCGCGATTGCGGGAAATCACCTCTTCCATCATCAAGTATTTACCTACATCAATAACGGCGATTGCAAAAACAATCAAACCAACTTCATCTAAGATCGAATAGACAGAAAAATCGGAACTAAATACATCGCGAAAGATCGATACACAGGAACTTGTGATGATCAAAAGTGCGATCAAATAAAGGATTATACACCCGACAATATAGCCGAGGTTTGATAAAGATGATACAAAACGAATTCTTTTAGCCATGTTCCCATGGTTATAAAAAAACTAATTATTAAGCAAGTATTGCTTTCATGAATGCTGGTAGATCTGCAGGTGTGCGCGAAGAGATGAGATTTCCATCAATAACAACTTCCTGATCGAGAAAAGTCGCTCCCGCATTTTCTAAATCGTCTTTTATCGCGATGTAACCGGTCACTTTTCTCCCCGAAAGAATTTTTGCCGAAATAGCGACCCAGCCACCATGACAAATAAAAGCGATGGTCTTTTTTTTCTCGTGCATTTTTGCAACAAATGAAAGAGCCGCCGGAAATTGACGAATGCGGTCTGGAGCAAAGCCGCCAGGAATAATCAGTGCATCGCAATCGGGTGCGTTTTCATAAGCTACATCTGCCTTGCATGGATAGCCGTATTTTCCTTTGTAGGTTGTCCCCTCTTTTTCGCCAGCGATGATGACTTCCCAACCTGCTTCTAAAAGCCGCAGATAGGGATAATGGAGTTCTAATTCTTGATAAAGGTCGTGGACAAGTATTACTGCTTTCATAAGCGTTCTATTTGCTCCTTATTTACTTTTTTAGGTTTGAGGTAAGCGCGAAGAGATTCATCAAAGCGCTCGGCAGAACATTTATCTCCGCAAGTGAAAAGATCGACAAAACAGGCGCTATGTTCAGGATATGTATGGATCGAGGCGTGACTCTCTGAAAGAATAATCGCCATCGTCAACCCATCTGGCTCAAAATGGAAATCGATTTTGTCCAAAATTGTTGCACCGGAAGCGCGCGTGGCTTCTATAAATTCTTTTTTTAATTTTTCGATATCTGTTAGCGCTTCCTGATCACATCCGTGATAACTGACAATCAAATGCTTTCCTTGAAATGCATACTCTCCTGCAAGAAGAATAAGGGGAAATAAAAAGAATATTACGGCTCTCATTCCTTTGGGAAATTAATAGATTTTAAATGTTTTGTCAAGTATAATGTTGCTTATGAACTTGTTAGACGCTCTTGCCAAAGAACTTCCCGATAGCTCTAAAAATACCCTCCGCTCTGTAATACAGTGTGGCCGTGTCATCGTCTCCGGGCATGTCCTAAAAAATATTTCAACCGTTTTATCAAGCGAAGATACCCTAGAAGTTTTACCCCGTGCCACATATCTTGAGCACAACTTGAAAATCCTCCTCTCTGATCAGGATGTAATTGTGGTGGATAAGCCGATAGGCCTCCTCTCTGTCGATGATGAAAAAGGACTCAATCCTAGCGTTCATGCGATTTTAAAGCGACACAACCCAACGCGACGAATTTTTCCTGTACATCGTCTAGATCGCGACACATCGGGTGTTTTAGTCTTTGCTTGCAACGAAGAGGCCAAAGAAAAATTAAAAGAGCAGTTTGCCGCACACGGCCCTAAACGCGTCTACTACGCCGTTGTTGAAGGGCACCTTGAAAAAGAGAAGGGAACGATTCAAAGTTTTCTCTCTGAAGATACCAACTTTTTTGTGCGAAGCGGGAAACATGGCAAGCTTGCCATCACCCATTATGAAGTGACAAGAACCACCAAAAAAATGAGCTTTTTAAGAGTGCAACTGGAAACAGGTCGCAAAAATCAAATTCGGGTACATTTGAGCGAATTGGGAAATCCGATCGTTGGTGATCGTAAATATGGATCTATCCGTAATCCCCTCAAGCGTTTAGGTCTACACGCGCATCACCTCACTTTTTTCCATCCAGGAAAAGGGAAAGAGATCTCCTTTACATCTCCAATCCCTTGGGATATTATAAAGACATGAAGCTTTATCGTTGTCGTTGGGATCGAAAAATCGCAGGTATCTGCGGTGGACTTGGGCAATATTTGAAAATTGACCCAACACTCGTTCGCATCGCTTTTCTTATTCTCCTTTTTCCAACTTTTGGGATTATGCTACTACTCTACGCTCTCGGCTGGTGGCTTATTCCAGAAGGCCCCAAATCTTATATTGAGCCTAAGTGCAAGAAACTCTACCGTTCCAAGAAAAACCGTATGATTGGCGGCGTCTGCGCTGGCTTTGCTGAATATTTCGGTATCGATGCCAACATTATTCGCCTATCAACCGTTGTAATTGGTATTTTCACAGGCTTTTTCCCTGCTATTATTGTCTATATCCTCGCCCTTTTCGTAGTCCCGGAGAAGCGTTTGCAAAAATAAACCCTGACGGGTAGTGTTCGAGCTATGGGACGATTTATCGTATTTGCTCTATTTTTTGCTACAATCGCTGGATCTGAACGGCTATTAATCGTAAACTCTCTTACAAATTCTTCAACCCTGCCAAGCCGTTTTCGTAAATCAAACGAGTTGCGCGCCTCCGCTAGCAGTCAGTTTTCTGTCGAAGAGCTTCGTGCAGTTAAAATGGAAATATCAAATGATCAAGTGATGATTATCGACCTGCGTGAGGAATCGCACGGCTTCATCAACAATTATGCAGTTAGCTGGTATGTTCCCAAAAATTGGCCTAATGTCGGACTCTCCCTTAACGACTTGATTCTTGATGAAAAAAATCGCCTCACAAATGTAGGCCAACAACAGCGCTTAAGCCTACACAAAATATTGGAAAAGGGTACAGGAACCGATTTTGTTACGATGTTGAAAATTCCAACCACCGTGCACTACGTCTCCTGTGAAGAAAATCTCTGTCATGACTTAAATCTCGGCTACTTTAGAATTCCCATAACCGACCATGTGCGTCCCTCAAATGAAATGGTTGATCGATTTCTAACTCTTATAAATACCATGCCTAAAAATACGCACCTCCATTTTCACTGCTCTGCAGGAGCGGGTCGCGCCACTACATTTATGTCTCTTTACGACATGATCCATAACGCACAAAACACCTCTTTTAAAGAGATCATCGAACGTCAATTTCAAATTGGTGGAACAAACCTTCTACAAGCCCCAACCTCCTCGAGATGGAAATACCGCTATAACCTAGAGCGTCAAGCTTTTCTGCGCCGATTCTACAAATACGCCCGCGAAAATGATGATGGCTTCACAACCCCCTATTCCGTCTGGAGTGAGCGTTCCAAAGAGAACTTCTTTGAAATTCAGGTATAGTGTATAATGGAGCACTTATGGCTCCTGTAATTACTAAAAAACAAATCTTAATCTTACTCGGCGCTCCCGGCTGTGGGAAGGGCTCACAAGCAGCGCTTTTAAAAGAAAAATTTAATATCCCTCATATTTCTACTGGCGACATCCTGCGCGAGAACATCAAAAATGGCACCCCCCTTGGATTAGAAGCAAAAAGTTATATGGATCGAGGCGAACTCGGCCCCGACTCTCTTATCGTAGATATTCTCTTTGATCGAGTCGCTAAAGATGATTGCAAACGCGGCTATATTCTCGATGGATTCCCCCGCACCCTTTCACAAGGAAAAATCCTACAAGAGCGTCTCGGGAAAGATTGTGAAATCCTCGCCCTCTATTTTGATGTCTCAAATGAAACAATCCTACAACGCATTTTAGGACGCCTACTCTGCAAAAAATGCAACACTCCTTACCACCGCACCTTTTCACCTCCAAAAACCTCAGGCAAGTGCGATCTATGCAACTCTGAACTTTTTAGAAGAGACGATGATCAAGAAGAGATCGCCCTAAAAAGACTTTCCGTCTACTCAGAACAGACAGCTCCCCTTCTTGATTTTTTCAATAATCAGAACCAACTCCGCTCTATCCCGTGCGAAAGCACTAAGGAAGAAATATTTACCAATTTAATTACATTAATCCCACAAAATAAGTAACAAATCTTTTAAAATTAAGAAAAGATTGGTTACTATGGCAGACGAAAAGAAGAAAAGCTCTACAACTAAACAGGTTAAGAAAGATTTGAAGAAATTGAGTGAAGATTGGGAACAATTAAAAGCTCAAGAAGAGCTTTCCCACGATCCGCAATTTCTCGGAACACTTGCTGGCGATATCATTAATTTAGAGAGCGACTGCCTTGAATTTGATGAAGAGTATGAAACTGCCGAACTCGCCCATCATTTTGTCTCAACACCCTGGGGCGCGCCATTTGCCTCAAATCTTACACTTTTTGATGCAGCACTTAGCCTCCAGCACCAGCGTGCAGAAGATTCTGACCTCGCCCACCTGATGGAAGATTTTCACCTCTACGGCCACCAGTTCGAAAATCAATTTCTTAAGGTTTTTGAAGAGCAGCTGGAAGAACTTTAACTGGTCCTTCTCGCAAAATCCGATTTTCCACTACTGAATAAA
>JAJFMI010000033.1 GCA_021772235.1 Chlamydiota bacterium | reverse complement strand
CCATCACCTTTTTTGCCACCACAAGTTCTGTTGGATCGTGACTTTTCAGTGAACTGATGAAGAGAACAATGAGTAACCCCGCATTGATTAAGACTGCTGTGATTATAATATCTCTTCGATTCATGCTAATTCCTCTACCATCTGTTTAAACCTCTCTCCCCGCTTCTCATAATTTTCAAATGCATCAAAACTGCTACACGCCGGCGAGAGGAGAACCATTTCTCCCGACTTAGCCTCGGCTGCTGCCGCAGCAAAAGCCTCCTCAAGCGTTGCAAAACTTTTGCATTTGCTCCCAAGTTCCATCTCTATTTTAGCGCTTGCTTCACCAAATGCAAAGATTATCCGAACTTTTTTCGCATAATTCATTAATTCAGCAAAATTTGCGCCTTTATCTCGCCCACCAAGTAGGAGCAAAACAGGGGCATCTACCTTTTCTAAAGCGTAGCAAACCGCCTCTACATTTGTCGCTTTGCTATCGTTGACAAATGCCACCTCTCTCAAATTGCGCAACAGTTCAAAACGATGCGCTGGTGGAACAAAACTTTTTTTTGCGAAATGGGCATTTACTCCAAAATCAGAACAAAAATCTATTTCGCTATAATTTTGAGTGTCACGGGTTGGGGAATATGTTTCAAATATTTTTTTTACTCCTTCACCCAAATAAAGCTCTTTACAGATCTCTCCCATGCGACATTTTGCCTTTGCATAAGCCTCAAACCCCTCATATCGATCGAGATGATCAGGCGTAATATTGAGAATGATTCCACGCTCTAAACATCGTGTCGAGCAGGTTTCTAATTGAAACGAACTCATCTCCAACACGATAATTTCTTCTTCATCCGGAAGAAGCAAATACTCACAAAGCGGCGTGCCAATATTCCCCAACGCGCGCGCTTTTTTTCCACTACACCGCAAAGCGTGCGTAATAAAAAGCGTCGTTGTCGTTTTACCATTCGTGCCCGTAACACCAATCGCCCTTTGTTTAAGGCGTCGCAATCCCAATTCCATCTCGCCAATCACTTCCACTTTTGCATTTTGCAAAAGTGGATGCGTTCCTGGCACCCCAGGCGAAACAACAATCTGATCGATATTTTCAGGCAAAACCCCGTCAGGTTGATCTAAACAGATCAACTCGTGTCCTTCGCGCTCGAGCAAAGCCTTTGCCGCTTTGCCACTTCTCCCCATGCCTAAAATAACGATTTTCATGAACCTATCCGCCAATTCATTCCATTTCCAAAACTCATCTTTTCACCTATGAGAAATTCTTCAAGCTCCGTCAACTTAATTAAAGTTGATGGAGCTTTCCAGACTTTTCTCCTAGGAGAAAATCTGAGTCCTGGCGAATGAAAGCAATTTACGGATAGGTTCATTGAAATTTGAGGGATGCTAACCCCAGCATAGCAAGAATAAGCCCAATGATCCAAAAACGCAAGACCACTTTTGTTTCAGGCCATCCTTTATATTCAAAATGGTGGTGGAGCGGCGCGCATAAAAAAATCCTTCTCTTCTTACGCTTATAAAAACCCACCTGCAAAATAACAGAAAGAGCCTCTGCAACAAAAATGCCTCCCACGATCGCAAGAAGAAATTCGCGCCTGAGCAAAACAGCAGAAACCCCCATAATACCACCAAGCGTTAAAGAGCCTATATCCCCCATAAAAACCTGCGCAGGATGGCCGTTGAACCACAAAAATCCTAAGCACGCTCCAAAAAGTGCGCTTAAATATACAGCAATTTCGCCACTCCCCTCCATATAGAGAATATTCAAATAGTCCGCGATTTTATGGTTATTGCAGAGAAAGGCTAAGAGCGCAAAAACAAGAAAGACCAATACCAAAAGGCCCGAAGCAAGCCCATCCAAACCATCTGTTAAATTCACACTATTAGATCCGCCAATGATGACAAAAATCGTAATGAGAAGGGCTAATACAGAAAAAAGATAAAAGGGCGTTTTCAAAAAGGGAAAAAAGTAGGCAACAGACGACTCTCCCCAAAAAAGAACGATCCCGATACCAAGTGCCAGCACAAACTGCGCGCAAAACTTTTTCTTCCCCGAAAGACCCTTAGAATTTTTATACTTCAGTTTAAGAAAGTCATCATATCCACCAATCAGGCCCAGCCAGACCGTTGCTATTCCCAAAATC
Organism: Chlamydiota bacterium; assembly: GCA_021772235.1. GTDB lineage: Bacteria > Chlamydiota > Chlamydiia > Chlamydiales > JAJFMI01 > Algichlamydia. The sequence goes on along the minus strand of JAJFMI010000033.1, from coordinate 1,108 downwards.
CAAGTGTAGTGGCTTTCCAAGTTCATGAATAAAAAAAGAGAACAGAGTCCCGAAGCGATAATAAGAATCCCGCCCATCGTTGGCGTGTTTTCTTTTTTTGCATGCAATTCCCCCAATTTTGGTGCTTCCGATTTACGAATTGGCTGCCCCATCTTCAGTTCCATAAGTTTGCGAATGAAAAAAGGCCCGATTAAAAGCGTAAAAAGCAGAGAGAAAAGTGCAGCTAAAATCATACGCGTTGAAGAGTTAGAAAAGGCTGCAGGGATATGCCAGCCTAGATTTTCAAGCCATTTCAGAAGATAGATGATCAAGGAGTGTCCACATTTGTAAAGAGTTTGAGCCTTTAAGAAGCACTACATCGCCTTCGCGCAGCTCTTGACGCAAAGCTTTTAGCAACTTCTCTTTTTCACTAAAGTGGTCAACTGATTCACCCGCAAACGCCTCACCTAAAGTAAAAAGCCGATCGCACGATTTTTTCGCATACGCGCTCACATCTTCGTGACATTTTTGCGAAAATTTTCCCAACTCGCGCATTTCACCGAGTACAGCGATTCGCCGCTTTCCTTCAGGAAGATTTTCCAGTGCCGCCATTACAGAAGCGGGATTTGCATTATACGTATCGTTAATGAAGCAGATACCACCCACCTCGATTCTCTCAAATCTACGAGTAAAAGGGGAGAGTTTTTTTGCTTGTTTGCAAATTTCTGGTAAAGGCACTCCCAAGTATCGTGCAGCAGCTTTTGCCAAGAAAAAATTCTCGCGTAAATGCGTTGCCGTAAAAGGCAATTCCATCTCCACCTCATCTGGCACAACCCCTTTTTCAAAAAGAGAAAACTCTCGCACCTGCTCTCCTACAAAAGCCTTTTCCAGCCTAGGGCTTTCGATAATTTCCGCCTTTGCCTTAGCAATCCCCTCCAAGTCGTCAAAAAACTCGCTATGCGAATAGGCAATTTTCGTGACTAAAACAATTTCTGGCTGCGCAATTTCAGTTAAAAGAGCGAGCTCACCCGGCTTACTCATCCCCATTTCCAAAACCCAAACTTCGCCTTCACAATTCAAAATCGTCAACGGCAGGGTGAGCTGCGAATTGTAACTTCCAAAACTCTTC
>JAJFMI010000032.1 GCA_021772235.1 Chlamydiota bacterium | reverse complement strand
AAAAGCTTTTTGAAGCATTAAGCCAGAAGTGGCTAGATGAATCGGGTAAAAATTTACCAGATAAAAAAGCTACTCTAGAGGCTCTAAAGACTCTAAAGACTTTGGATGTTTCTGTTGATCTCTTGATTAAAGAGATAGAGGATAAAATCAATACTCCAGAACTCAGAACGCTCTATGAAAAATTAGAAGTAGTTTTACACGATGATATTCGAAAAACATTGACGCCAGACTTAACTGTTGTGAAAGCAGAGGGTTTTAGAGCGGGAGTTCGGGGTTTATTTAGAAATTCTGAGACAAGAAAAGAAGGGGTGAAAAAAGCTCTTACGGATCGTGTAAACAAATTAATAGACGTAGAGCCAGGCGACGCGTTAACAAAATTAGAAGCAAAAGTTTTAGAGTTTAAAGAGACTGTTCTTACTTTTAAGATCTAATACTTGATAAAAAAGGGCTTCAGAGATGGAGCTCATTATTTAATAATTAATATTGAGGTGAAATTATGGTAAAACCAATAGGACAGGTAGGATCGGGTAAACAGGAAGAGATTTCTCTTGGCCCAGCACCTGCAGCAGAGGCTGCTCAACCTGCCGCTGCTGCATTGCAGGCAGTGGTAATTCCAACATTTAGAGATATTCAATCTACAAAAAATAAGCTCTTTAGCATGATAGATCGCGAGATTGCTGTGCTTTCAAAGCAAAGTCTGGCTCGTAAAGGCTTTCGGCACGAAAAGAATGTGATTTGGTCAATGGCATGTCAGGAGGGTGGAAGAAGAAAAAATCTTAAAAGTCGTGGTGTGGAAGTAATGCAACGAATGGATGCACGAATTGCGCAACTTACGACTCTTTTTGATGAGCGTGTTGCGCCTTTACATGCTAAGCTAAGAAGTTTTCTTGATAATCCGAGTGCTGTACTTGCAGATGATGGAAGAGTTTATGTGTTAAACCAAGATGTGTATGTTGAAATGCTGGGAAATCCCAATATTTCGACAGATGCAAAGAAAGTGGTCGCTTTTCTGAGAAAGCAGCAGGGGTTGATTCAAAGTCAAAAGCCAAAGACAGCTTTTGAAAAAGAGACGTTAAGAAGTATTGAGCTGGCTATCGACAAAGTTAACAGTCTGCCTGTAAGCACGTTAGGTTAGTAAGCGGTTCGGCAAACCCTGCAATTTTGCATTTCGAATGCAAAATTGCAGGGTTTTTTTATTCGAATTGGTGGAGGTGGGTGTCACCGTAGGACTTTGTGCGTTTGTGGTGGAAATGCGTGAAGGTCTGCTCTTGAAAGAGGGTTTTTAGGTTTTGGTTTTCTTCGATAAAGATGGTGGCTTCTTTGTAGAGAGGTTTGTCAAGTTGCTTCAGGAGCTCTAAATAGAGCTCCTTTTTCATTTTATAGGGCGGGTCGATGTAAATGATGTCGTAAGGTTTTTTAAGCCGTGGAAGCAGTTTAAATGCGTCGCCGAGATAGAGTTTTGTTTGGCTCTGGAGAGAAAGGGTGGTGATATTTTCTTTGAGGCAGTGAAAGGCGGTGCGGTTATTTTCAATGAGTGTGGCGTGGGCAGCTCCGCGAGAGAGGGCTTCGATGCCGATAGCGCCGCTGCCGGCAAAAAGATCGAGAAGGTGGGCTTCTTGGATGCGATTTTGGCAGATGTCAAATAGGGCACCGCGGACGAGTTGGGTGGTCGGGCGTGTCGATTCGCCTTTTGGGGTGCGGATGCCTTGACCGCCAAATGTACCGGAGAGAATTTTTACTAATCCCATGAGTAGGGCTGTTCTAGGTTGTAATGGGTGGTGATTTTTGTCGCTTCCCAAAGATGTTCTGGGATGCCTTCGTCAATGTAGCGTTTGTAGAGGGGAAGGACTTGGAGGCCGGCGAGGGTTTTTCGCAGGGAGCGGCCGACGCGGAGGCCGTTTTTTAGTTTGATGCGCTGGTTCATATGCAGCCAGTTTTCTTCGCCTTGTCCTTGCAGGATGATATCAAAGTCTTCTAGCTGATTGATGTGGCCGTAGACTTTAAAGGCGTTATTTTTATAGAGGTGGGTGCGGTTGAGTTTGGAGGAGAAGAGTTCAATTTTAGCATTTTCAGATCGTGTAAGTACGTGCATCTCTTTTGCGATGGGACGCGAGATGCGATGGACGAGGTTGGCGATTTTGCGTGGGATGCTGGTGTTTGTTGGCGAGTAGATTGCCTGGCCACGGTTAAATGTTGCGAGCATTTTCATCATGGAGAAGTTTTCTTTATCGCATGATGTGATGAAAAAGAGGTTGGCGTGGTTTTTATTTGTTTCAAGTAGGGAGGCGACGTCTAGCCGTTTTGTGCGCAGGTCTGAGAGGGTTTTTGGCCCTGCCATAAAGACGATGTTGGTGAGCAGGTTTTCATCTTGGACTTTGCCCACCATCTCTTCGATGAGGTTGTAGATTTTAGCGGAGCGAAAGAGGATGCCATGTTTTTCATCGGTTAGGAAGTTGCGCGCTTTGGCGATATTCTGTTTTGTTGCGGGAAGTGAGATGGGCGCGAGTTGTTTGTTGCGCGAATCAAAGATGTAGATGTTAAAGATGTCATCTTTTTTCAGGTAGCTTAAGGATTTTAAGACGCCTTGTTTGTAGGACTCATATTGCGTGCGATCGGTTGCTTTTGAGCGGTCGATCATAAAGAGGAAATTCTGTTTTTGTGTTGGCAGCTCGAGGCCTTTTAGAAGGTGCAGCTCAATGCCAAAGAAATAGCCGCCTTGTCCGTCGGTTGCGTATTCTACGTATGGATCGAAGGGGGCGTCGACTTTGATCATCGCATCGCTTGTGCCTTCCACTTTAAAGGTAGAGGTGTTGCGATAGAGGCGATTGGCAACGAGGTGACGTTCGTGCGATGTGCGGTCGTGGATTTTATCTTCTGCAAATAGGAGTGTGCCCGCTCGGAGTCGTTCTTTGTCGATAAGCGGTTTTGAGGTGAGGAGGGGAACGCTGGTTTTTGAAAGGGCCATATTGATGCTGGTTGTCCAGGTGGCTTCTTCTTCTGCGTTGGTCGCTGCGAGGCTTAAGGGGTCTTTTTCTTCTTTTGTAAGTTCTATCTGCATGGCTAGGATGTCATCAGCGATAGGAGAAATGGATTTTACAAGGTCTCTTTTTGCGGGCTCATTGAAATTTGTGAGTAGGGCGAGGGTGTCATTTGCAGCTAGGGAAAAGTGTTGGGATGTGATGTCGATTATGTTGGGATTTTTTCCCGCGATTACAATATGGATTTCCCCATTTTCTCTTTTTGGTTGCATCATGCTCAATGTAATCGGTTCTGCCATTTCTGTTTCAGGCAGTGCCTGCACGAGGGTGAGGTTGAGTTCGGGTAGGGGGATTTTGATGTGGGCTGGGTCGCGAGTTGTTCTTTGAACGGTGATGTTTTCTTGTAGATAAAAGTTCGGTGTGACGGTAGTAGTTGTGTTGACTGTAAGAGAAGAGATGGCTATGGGAGCAGTTGTGGAGGCTTTTTTGGGCTGTAAGGATGTAGGCAGAACTTCTTTTACTTTTTCGGGGAGGTCGAGTTTCTCAAAGTGGTTGCATGCAATAAAATGCAGGGGTTTTTTTTCTGTTAATGGCGTTAATGAGACTCTTCCTGCGGGGTGATTTTGGTCTTTGCTCAAACCTAGTAATGCGGAGCTTGTCGGGGAGAAAGGGGTGGTGATTTTGGTCGGAAGTTTTTCAGTACGAATTTTTTGCAGGGCGGCTTTTGCTTTTGATAACTCTTTTTCTTGGCTATATTCATCGCAAACAAGAGAGACGGAGTGAGAAAAGGCGGTAGTAAAGTTAGGTAATGGAAGATTTTTTTTGGGCTGTGTCGGTTTTTTTTTGGTGAATGTTACTGGCTTCTCTTCTTTAAGTTTAAGAGTGGTGGTTGAGGAGAAGGTTTTTGGTGGAGCGAGTTTGGTGGCGGTTTGGGTTCGCGGAAGGCACTCCTTTTCAGGCTGCTGTGCAGGAAGTAGAGGCGCGATATCTGTTTTTACAAGCGGCATCATCGTTGTGAAAAAACCTGTGATGCCTTTTTTAAGTTTTGCAGAGAGGGTGCGGGCTTCTGCTCTTAACGGCGTGAGCAGAGGAAGAATTTCTTTGTCGCAATCCAATCCGCAAGGGGTGCTTGTTTCTTCTCTTACGGAAGGAAGGGTGGGGGTAAGGAGGGTTTTTTGCTGTGAGTGCTCGGTTGTAGCGGCAGGTTTTTTTTCATTTGTTTCGGCGTACTCTTCTTTTTTCGGGGTGAGTGGGGGTGTGATTTGGTCGATGAGGTTTGTGGGCGCGCGTTTCAGTTTATGTTTGGGCGCAGTTTTTAAGAGGGCGAGCTCTTCTTCAGGAATTTTAAAGCGCTCTTCAAGGCTGTCTGTGTCGATGTTATAAGTCAGGGTTTTTTCATCAGCGTGTTCGCTATCTGCTTGCAGCTTAGGATGGAAAAGTATTTGA
>JAJFMI010000031.1 GCA_021772235.1 Chlamydiota bacterium | reverse complement strand
AGAAGAAATATTAAAGACTGCAAAACGTACAAACAAATTTGTCGAATGGCTTTGGGCAACTAAATTTGTAAACATGAGAAGACGTTACTGGGTAGAAATTGTTACTGAAGAAAGGATTGATCGTTACAATTCCTACAAATTAACAGAAGATAATAAACCAACTTCTGAACGACCTAATGTGTATACAGAGCAATGTATTATCTTATAGATAAAAATCACACAAACATTTATCTGAATAATTAAATATTTTCTCGGTTAATTTTTATGTTTTTACTTAAGCATAAATGCTCTGTACTGGACAAAAAAAGAGTGTCCATCTAACTGTGTAAACAAAGAAAAGCACCCCGTCCCTGGAGAGCTTTAAAATGAATTGTAGTAGTCTTATGTCAAGGCTTAAGCGTAGCTCACGCCTTTACTTAAGACCTCAAAATTCATGATAAAAGTGACCAGGATGGAGGCATATATGTTAATATTGTTTGTTTACATAAGAGCTTCAGATGAACAAAAAAAGTAAAGTTTGATTTAGAAAAAAAGATGCAGGGTTGCAAAACCATGGAGGATCTCATAGGTAAAAATGGCCTTGTCCAAAAGCTTATTGGAGGCATGGTTGAGCAGATGTTAGAGCAGGAGCTTGAAGAGCATCTTGGTTATTCCAAGCATGATTCTTGTGGTACTGGATCTGGCAATAATAGAAATGGCAGAAGCTCTAAAACTGTCCAGGGCTCTTCTGGTCCCATTGATATTGAGGTCCCTCGTGATCGAAATGGAGATTTTGATCCTCAAATTGTGAAGAAAGGCCAGCGTTCCATTTCTTCTTTTGATGAGAAAATTATCTCGATGTATGTACGAGGTTTGAGTACTCGTGATATCCAAGACCACGTCATGGAGATTTATGAAGCAAATATTTTTCCTACATCGATTTCCAACATCACCAATAAAATAATGGATGTGGCTCGAGATTGGCAAAGCAGACCCTTAGAGAAAATCTACCCTATTGCGTACTTTGATGCGATTCATTTTAAAATGCGTCAAAATGGCAAAGTGGTGAATAAAGCTGCCTACACTTGCCTGGGAATTGATCTTAGTGAGAAGAAAGATGTGCTTGGCCTTTGGATTGGAGAGAGTGAAGGAGCAAAGTTTTGGCTTAGCGTTTTTACCGAGCTAAAAAATCGTAGTGTAGAAGATATTCTTATTGCGTGTGTAGATGGCCTCAAAGGGCTGCCTGATGCGATCCAAGCTGTCTTCCCTGAAACTGAAATCCAACTCTGTGTAATCCATATGGTCCGCAACTCGATCAAGTATGTCGCACACAAAAACTCCAAAGAGTTATGGCAGATCTAAAACCGGTCTATAAAGCAGTAACAGAGGAGCAGGCTGAAACAAAGCTCTTAGAGTTTCAAGAGTAGTGGTCGACCAAATACCCTCTTGCGGTACAGCCATGGATATGCTATTGAAAAATGTTTTGACATTTTCCAATAGCATATCATTTATACCACAAATGCAGTAGAATCGCTTCATAGGCAGTTTAGAAAAACCACGAAAACCAGAAGTGTTTTTCCAAATGACGATGCCCTGATTAAGATGCTTTTTTTGACAATCAGAGGATTGTCTGAAAAGTGGACTGTTATGCCAGTTAAAAATTGGCAGAGTGCAGTCTCTCAATTTGCAATTGTATATGGCAAAAGAGTAGGATTTGGATTAAGATTTGCCATTTACATAGTTTAATTTACACTCTCTTCCTGCCTCAAATAATAATACTCTATGATCTTTGTGTCTTATCTTATAGCTATAACAAAATTTCGTCTAATCATGTTATTTTTATGATAATATTTTTGAGCTATCGTCGGAAAAAAGTCACGGCCAGATCCAAACAACTATCTATTTTTTGGTACAGCGTTTTTCCCCGGAGCGCCTGCAGTGACAACATAACGCATTCCCTCTTCGACAGAAATTGGCACGGGTTTCAGCATGCTTTTTGGCATCATGATGGTGAAGCCGCCAATTTGATAGCTGAGCGGGATGTAAACAGCGACATCGTTACTACCTCCTACTTCCTCAGGTAATCCTTCAAAATTTTCACGGGTAACAATTCCCAGCATGCGAGAGCCTTGCCATTCTAGAGCAACAACTCTCCCCTCTTTTTTATCTTTCGGATTGAAGAAGCTCATCATATCCGTGATCGCGCCATAGAGTGTTTTAACAAGAGGGATTTTTATTAGTAAATGTTCTCCCCAACTGTATATGCGCTGGATGACGAAATTATTAATAATTAGTCCGACGAAAAAAATTACGACTAGTGCGCAAAGAATTCCGAGACCTGGAAAGTAGTAATCCCCCAAAAGATCTCTCATAGGAACACTCACTAGAGCTTCTAAAAAACCAAAGAGCCAGATGAGCACTGCAATAGTTAATGCGATCGGGGCAATCGCAATTAGTCCCCGCATAAATATTTTTCCCATACATTACTAATAATGCAAAGCAGGAATTAATTCATTACGATATTGCGTAACTTTTTCTGCTAGCTCACCATCTGCAAGAGGACTTGGTGTAAAAAGCATGTTTCGTAAAATTGATAGTTTACCCAAACAAGTTTGTAAATCGCTTGTGGTCAATACAACATGCATGTGCCAATGTGGCACTGTTTGCCCTGCATCTATTCCAGACTTATGAAATAGGTGAACTTCATGAATCATACGTGCTTGAAAAAAATAATTGCATAGTTTCTGCACGGTGACCAACGCTTCCTGATACTCATCTTCAGAAAGCTGGTAGAATGTAGGCCGGTGCTTTTTAGGAACAACAAGGAAGTGCAGCTTATCATTACCAATTCCAATTGGACGATAATTATAAAGAATATAAATGGTTTCTCCTTCGTAAACCCACTGTTTTTCAATCACACTGTTATTGCAAAAAGGATCATCAGAAAAAAGTTCACACTCTTCGTGCTCATCTGCAATCCAATCAGGATCACAACGTCCATTACTCTTTTTTGGAAAGGAAGCACCCCAAAGAGTTATCCATTGCTGAGTAAATCGTGTGACGCGAGAGCTACACTCAAATTGCGGGACTACCTCCCACTTAAACTCTTCGTTTTTCGAAACTTTTCCATAAATAAGGAACTGAGAGGCAAATTGCTGTTGCCTCCAATAGCGCACAATTTTTTGCAGAGCACGATACGAATCACTATGCTCTTCCTCGCACCATTCTGTGAGACTTTTTTTCTCGGGAACTGTAACTGCGAGTGAATATTGAGAAATAGCTTTTTCAGGCGCCTTGATTTGTGCATGAAAAGCAGTGATAAACGTTAACAGTAGGTTAAACATACCCTTGATTGTACACCTTGCAAACTAATTCCTCAAGCGCTAGAGTGATCGAAAAAGGAACGAAAAATGGCTCTTTATTTAATTGTTATGTCTGCGCTTTTCGCCTCGCTACAAAATCTCTTTATGCGAAGAAGTGTCGACACTAAAGGCTCGACAAACTTTTATGTCATCTCTCAACTTTTGGTCTCGTGCTTAATTGCGATTCTACTAAACCCTGTGCGAAGCGGTAACTACGCTTTTGATACTAAGGTTGCACTTGTCGGTATCGGGTTTGGGTTAATTTTTGGATTTATGATGTGGGGTCTTGGCGAGACATTAAAAGTGGGCTCGTCTGCTTTAAGTTTTGCAACAATTAATTCCTGTTCTATTCTTCCTGCCGTTATGATGGCTCTTCTTTTTGGCGCAAGTTTTGGCCATCCCTATCGCTGGTTTAACGGCGTCGGTTCACTCCTTGTGATTGGAGGGATTTTTTGGAGTTCTTGGCGCGATATAAACTGCACAAATAAGAAACGCTGGATCTTTTTCATTGTTCTCACTTCACTCTGCTATGTTCTCTTTTCTGCTGGTATGCAATGGAAAGTTCTCTTAGAAACTTATGGCAACACTTCCGCCTTTCTTCCCTTTTCACTGGATGCGACAAAAAGCAGTTGGCTGATGCCCTTCATTTTTCTTTCTGCAGCTCTTTTCCAATTTGTTGTATCAAAGAAAGAAGGTATTCGATTTTCAAAGGATACGCTGGTCTACGGTACACTCGGCGGGATATCAAATGGTAGCTCGATGTTTTTAATGCTTGCAGCCGTCGGTAAAGCTTTTGCCTGGCAAAATGCTATTATCTTTCCACTTTTTTCAATTGCTGTGATTGAAATTTGCAATCTCTTCGGCAAATATATCTACAAAGAAGAGATCCAATGGGT
>JAJFMI010000004.1 GCA_021772235.1 Chlamydiota bacterium | reverse complement strand
TACACCCTCAACAAAAAAAGGCAAACAGATAGCAGGAGCCATGCTCCTTTATGGTTGGCGACACATTGGATTTAAAAAATACTGCAAATCGCTTTTTAGCTACTCGGACGTCATTTTTTCAAAACGGGACCTTAAGCCCTTCCTATCGATGCCCCTCATCTATCTTTACTATATGAAAAAGTGCTACAAGCAGAAGCTTTCGCTAGCATATTTGTATACGCACGATATTGATTGGAATGGCGATCCGACAGTTCCATAGAATAAAAAAAATAGCATGTACTTAAAGTACATCGAGCGCACGTTCCGTGCGCAGTTGTACGCGAAGCGCTAACGGTTTGTAGAGACAAAAACTGAATAAGGGAAACTGAAAGACAATTTTCTTTTTAGGAGGAATTCATTATGGAGGATGAGGCAACTTGATAAAGTTGGTGAAATCCGAATAATGGATTTATTCAAAAAGAAAATTGGAAGGCAGTTTTCAGAATTCACTTTTTGCCTCGATCTCGCAAAGCAAAATCGATTTTAAGCCGATATGACAGTGTGAATAACACGGCTTAGCGGGTAAAAATCGATTTTGCGAAGCGAGAACAGGCCGAAAAAGTAAAGGGTGCGTCTGATGACGCACCCTTACAAATCTACTCAGTAACTATTCTTGGCGTGTAAGTCCAGCCTAGAACTATTCCGAAAACTAAGTGGTTGAAAAGACTCCAAAGCCACATTGGCAATCCAGCTTTTGTTCCTTGAGGCGCGCAAGGGCCGCACATTGCAGGCGTGCAAGGAGTAGAATTTGCCGTATTGGAATACCCATAAGGATTACAAGGCACATCAGGTTGGCATGGATAACACGGTGAACAGGGGGCGCAAGGGCCGCAAGCTGGCTGACAAGGCCACATGCCCATTTGCGTCATATTCGTATTATTCGCATTGAAAACACCTTGAATAGTGGTCACAAACGTGCCCATAAAAAGCATAGCCGCGATAAGCGGAACAAGTGAGAAAAATGCGCCTGATAAAAAACCAGGAAGACCTTTCATCCAAGGCTCGAAGAAGAGCGCATAGACAAGACCCCAGAAAATTCCAACACCGAAGTGAATCGCGGCGCCGATGACATACATCATAGTACCGTTATAGCCGGCAATCATGCCAAGCATCTTCATAATATTCATTCCGAATATCCACATGAAGATCGTCATAACAATCGTCGCAACAACAGAAGCACCGATGACAGACTTAAAATTAAATCGTTTCATTTACTTAAACTCCAAAAAACGTTTATATACTTATATCCTGAAAATAGATAAAAGCATTTACAATGGCAAGAAAGATTTTCATCCTCTTAATGTTCCTAGTAGTTCTTATCCTAGTAGAAAGACCTTGGCCAACTGAACCAGAACTCTTTAGTGCTCCGCTCATTCCCCTAGAAAATCCCCTTACCGACTACACCTCACAACTCCTTCCTCGCTACAAACATCATCCAATAGGCGATACCAAAAGCAACGGCTACCTTTATTTTTATCATAGCCACCGCAAAAAGGAGCACGGTCATTTTCATATTTTTATCGCCAACGAAAAAGTCTTCTCACACTTAATCGCCATCTCTATTAACGAAAAGAGCGAGCCACAAGCATTTTTTACAACGAACAAATGGGTAACGGGAGAAAAACCCCTAAAGAAAAAAGAGCTCTTAAGAGCCCTACATAATTTTCATCTTTCTGATGACAATCCCACAAACACTTATCTCAATACCTTGATCAAAACCTACGAATCAGATTTAGCGCAAATGCTTGCTACAAAACCAAAGGGACGTCGCCATCAAGAAATTCTCCAGCTTATGAAGTTGAACAGCTAATCTAACAAATTATTCAGTATCTAGAGAAACACCAGTTTTCCCTTCAAACATCGAAACTCTCCCATCTGCTATGCCATCCTCTATAAGAGAAGAAATATATCTAGTCTGCTGAAGTAAATTTAAACGCACCACCCTAGAGTGAAACTGGGACAACATACTACCTGCTACAGTATCAATATATTGGACCATCGCAGCAATATTATCATCGCTACTAATATAATTTAGATGGTGTCGAGCCTCCACTGAAAAATTTCCATCTTTATCAAAAGCTCTACTATCATAAAGAAAACGACTAGGATCCATCGAACCCCTCAAGAGTTCAACACTCCCCCCTCTTTCAAAACATAAATTTAAGGCTTCCTCTGAAATATGAAAAATACGATTAATTTGTGAAAGAATCTGCGCATGTTCCTCTTCAGTAAAATCTCGCCGATAGACTGGGTCAGCAAAATCTTTTTTTCCAGCTCTAAGAATAGCTCTCATAAAACCTCTAGCATCGGTGACATAATTGGGAAGATAAATCATTTGAGGTGAATGGAGATTTTCCTCGGAAATTTCCTCTTGAGTTAGCGGATCACAATCCTCCTTAATATCGAAATTTGATGGACAAATTCTGTCGTCTTTTTCACGCTCTATAATTAAGTCAAACTTTTTACGAAAAGGCCTTTTGGGAAAAATACTTGCAGCATTAACAACAGTGAAAAGTGGAAAAAGCAAACAAAAAGCATTCCTAAAAAAGTATGAAACAGCAGCTCCAGATTCAGAATGCTTGTGCCAGATTTCTGTAGCAGTAGCAGTTCTGCCACGACCGAAAAAATCGTAAGCACTTCGCATAACATACTTTTTGCTTTCTGCAATTTTCAAACACTCCTTCCATTTTCTTGCAAAATAGGGCTGTGTCTTCCAGAAAACAAAACAACTAAACCCAATACACGAAAATACAACAACAAGGTAGACACGAAGCGCTACTTTTCTTTGCTTTTCCCAGGCAATGTCAGAAGTGCAGATTTTTTTAGCCGAAAAGAAATAAGGTTTGTTGGAAGAAAAATGGTGTTGTGCTGCCCAAACTTGTAGCGTTTTTATCCTTGGCTCAACATCATGTCTTTCAAACTCTCTACCAATAGAGCCCACAACCCTGCTGCTTTCGCCCTCTTTCCAACCACTAAAAATGGCCTCTCTACTTAAGTTAATCCCTTTCGTTTCGAAAGGTCCAACATAAACTGTATTTGACATAGAGCCTCCAAAAATCTTGTAACTATTGTATCATATTTTGAAAATAATCAATGCAAGAGCAGACCTAACAGCAAAATACGTCCATAAATGGGCGAAGATTCCCCCTTGGATTATGAGCTTTCCCTTTCGTATGATCATCCACAATTGAGAAAATAATTTTTTTAAACACGCCCCTAAAATGCTCATCAATGACCTCCTTGTAAATAGACGCTACAGCATCAGGAGGATTCTTAAATGCCCCACAGCCAAAAGCTCCCAATACAATCGTCTCCATACCTTTTTTTTGAGCAGCAAGAAATTGGTTATAGATACGTTTTTTCATTACATTGCGCTGCTCCCCATCAAGGTATTCTATCTTCCCCTCAACCTCATGAATAGGAATTGAAGGGTCATAAAAAGCCGCAGATGCGAGCACATGAACAGCTACCGGTTCATCTAATTTCTTATATTGATTAAAAGAGCTTTGTCGCAAAACCAAAGCATCTGGAATAAAAAGCGCTCTCTCACGTAAATTATAACGCCCCACATCTTGCAGCTGAACATGCTCATTGCAATATTCCATTAATCCCGCAAGCTCCATGCGGCGGCAGACCTGCTCCTCTTGACCATTATGTTTATTTAAAAGAAAACCGCCACCAGGCTCCCCCGGACTTCCAAATAAGACAAAAAGAACCTTACCCTCTTCCCTTATCGCTCGATCAAGGGAATCTCCCTCCACAACCTCAATACTCGTTTTAAAATCGCCAAAAAACGCCCCCTTTGCATCAATTTCTTCATGCTCAAGCCAGCTGCATTCGCGATAAAATGCTTCACCTGATCGTAATTTGAACCTCCTACGACCCAAAGTGACCTGACCATCCTTAGTCCATTGCAAAGTCTCACACCCCTCAACAGAAGAATTTCCCCCCTCAATCATCATCAATTCTTTTTGCAAAACTCTTCCACAACAAAAGCCATAAACCTTTAAAAGCAAAACCCCAGCAACGGAAAAAGAAACAAGTTCAACATTCTTTTTTTTAAGAGCAACCAAAGCTAAAGCAGAACAAGCGAAACAGCAAGCCCCTTCAACAAGCCTCTCCTGAACAATACGATGAATTCCAAAAGACGCAGATAAAACTGTAACTGAAGCAGCTACACATGAAATTCTACAAACCACAAGCACCCCTACAACTATTTTAGAAAAAAAACAATAAAGATTTTGTTAAGCAAGCCCTCATTGAAAAAAACAGAAATGGGGCGGCAGCCGCACCCATGAAGGAGCTTACTGTAATTTTTCTAGTATTTTTTGATGAATGATTGATTGCGAGACGAAAACAAGCTCTTGAGAGCTTGTTAAGGAGCGGAATAAATCAGTCGCAAAAAAGAGTGAAAAATTACCTAAGCTCCTGAAATGGGGGCGGCTGGATTCGAACCAGCGTAAGCCGAAGGCTGGAAGATTTACAGTCTTCTGCAATTGGCCGCTATGCGACACCCCCGAGGGAAAATTATGCTGGCGAAAGGAATTGAACCCTCAACCGTCCGATTACAAGTCGGGTGCTCTACCAATTGAGCTACACCAGCAGAAATTAGCTTATCGACACCTTTATATCACGAGGCGTGGATTCTGTGCAATCCGCATTGCTTAATTCTTCTTCTTGGAAGTGTTTATTAAACATCCCTTTTGAAGCGGCATTACGCATGGCATCGAAAATTGCTTTCTCATTTGAAGAGGACCCAGTTGCTTCATGGGCTTTATCAAAAAGACCTTTTAGTGGCGCACCTGAAGACAACATGGTGACTTTTCTTCCCATATTGCTGGTTCCACAACATTTTTTATATTTTTTACCTGAGCCGCAGCTGCAAGGATCGTTTCGATTAGGCTTCTTCATAATGTTTAAGATTTTACCATGATTGGGCTTTTTTTGCCAGAAACGCTATAATGATGGGGTGAATATTCTCATCCCCACAGCTAGACCCCCTTGGACAACGCTTGGCCGCAAGCTTGAATCTTGCTGCCGAAAGGCTTTGCATGAATTTTCCCTGCTGAAAGAGGAGGGGCCGATTGCTCTTGCTCTTAGTGGTGGTAAAGATAGTTTGACTCTCCTATTTTTGTTAAGTGCGATTTTAGGCCGAGGTTTTGAGGGGAAAAAATTAGTTGCTATTCATGTAAGCGGTGCCTTTTCTTGTGGCGCGGCAGTGCAAGAAAATTATTTAGAGAGCATTTGTAAGGAGCTCGGCGTGGAATTTCGCTCCGTTTCTGTAGAGGGATCAATTGAGGATTTGGAGTGTTACTCTTGTTCTAGACGGCGCCGCAATGCAATTTTTTCTGCAGCTAAGGATATGGGAGCGAAGATTATCGCTTTTGGCCACCATAAAGATGATTTGGCTGAGACTCTTTTATTGAATGTTTTGCACAAAGGTGAATTTGCTGGAATGCTGCCAAAAGTTTGCATGAAAAAGTATGGAGTGACGATTGTACGCCCCTTGATTTATTCAGATGAGGCAGAAATTCGGAAGTTTGCTGAGATGTATGGCTTTGCAAGAATCACTTGTCAGTGCCCAGTAGGCGCAAAGTCCAAACGCCGCAAAGTGAAAAATTTGATAGCTGAAATGGAAGAAATCTTTCCCAATGCTGGGGCAAATTTGGCACGAGCTAGTTTGTTATATGGCTCGCAAAAGGCGGCTTCACCGTAAAATCACAATAGGTTACAATATTTGCTATGTTGACTACTGAAATCTTTGCTGTTCTCTTCTACGTTGGAATTCTTTTTGCTATCGCCCTCCTTTCTTATAAGAAAAAACAGACGTCTAAGGATTTTATCTTAGGCGGACGCTCTTTAGGCTTTTGGCTAACAGCATTTGCAGCACATTCAAGCGATATGAGCAGCTGGCTTTTGATGGGCTATCCTGCGGTGATTTTTGCGATGGGCCTTTCACAAAGTTGGGTGGCGATCGGTCTTGTCATTTTCATGTTTTTGAACTGGCATTTGATCGCTCCACGCATTCGCATGATGACAGAGCGCTATGGCAGCATGACGTTTTCCTCCTATTTTGAGAGTCGTTT
>JAJFMI010000030.1 GCA_021772235.1 Chlamydiota bacterium | reverse complement strand
CTCTCGCCCGAAACCCTTGCCAACAAATGTTCTAGAGTTTCTAACTTCGCTCCTACCTCACGTCTTAGGTTTTGAATATCCTGTGCATCTGGAGAAAAACCATCAACCTCAGTTAAATCTACAGGTACAAAACCCTCTTCTGTTTCATCAAATTTTTTCATTTGAACCGGATTTAATGGGTTAACTGGCAAAATTGTTGGAACATATTCTGGCTTTTGTTCCTCAACCACCACTACTTCTCTTTCTGCAATTAATGGCGTCTTTTTTGGACCGCCTGCAAAAGGACTTACAAGCTCTCTACTAGCAGCCGCGCTAGCAACCTTTGTTTGCATTTCAGGACGTGCTGATTGCGGATTAAAGGGATTCCAAACTGTCATTTTTGCTGTTACTGTTGTCATTTTATTACCTATTATTTTTTTAATATATTCTTCCCACTGCACGAGCACAGTACAATCCGCCAATTCCAATTATTTTATTACGCTCCAGCTCCATGAACTGCATAACGTGTTTTTATTGCTATATTTATTAATTTGATTGTTTCTGCTTCAAAGTCAGTTTGCACAAACTTATCTACCGAAAATGAACCATCCCGAATCTGACTTAATTTTTTATTTAACGCTTGATAAACCTCTTCATCCGTTCCACGATCAGTGCCAAAAAGCTTCATTGCTGACGCTCTAAACCCCTCTAAGCGATAAACTTTGAGATTGCGATCTAATCCCCAACTTTTCTTGCTATCTGAGTTAAGAACGAGCCGTAAATTCTCATTTAAAGGACGGACACGACCATCAAATCCGCCAGAAACTACCAAAATCGCCCCGTCAAGAATCTGATCCACCACTTCGCGAACTGCTGCAGTATCTGTTGAGCACGCCTGTTCTACTTGCTTTTTCAAATCACCACTACTTTGCGCAAAATCTAGAGCGCTAACTCCTTCTTTAGAATGGTTAATCTGCTCATCCGCTATGACACGTACTTTAAGATCTAAGTAGCGCCCGTGTTTTTCCTGAAGTGAAACTTTTGTGAGGCTTGGGATTTCAGCCCAACCACTATCTAAACTAGTTGCCATTTTTATTACCTCTTAGCCTTTTTATTGCATCATTAATTACTATTAGTGTTCTTTTCTCTAAAGAAGTTAATGTCATTTCTTTTCCCAATTCACGTGGGGTAAGTCGTCTCTCTATCTCATTCAACTTGTCAAAAAGAGCTTCCGCTGTTGGTAATTTTTTACCTAACATCTCAGCAAGCTTTCTTCGCTTGCCAAGTTTTACTGCCACAAGATTTTCATCTAATCCAAATTTAATTTTTCCCTGTTGGTAAGCAAAAGTATTCAGATTTTTATTTAGAAGAGAGAGGCTGCTATTGAAAACAGCTTCCACGTTTTGAATCATGTCACCAAGTTCTCTGTAGGCACTGCTACGCATTGCAGGGGTTGCCTCTTCTAGACGATCTAAACAAATTACTGCCTTAACACCAGTTTCGATCTTTTGAAACTCAGTAATTTTCTCAGCTGAATATTCATATTGAAACGCTATACCACTTGGATTATCCTCTGTGAATCGTTCAATATAGAGGCGGAGTTTTTCAAGCCTTTCATTTAGCTGTGTAACTGAAGCGTTGCCTTCAGACTCACGCTGCACCTTGCTCCAACCACCTTCAAGACCTTCGAAATCACTTACTGATAACGCCATGTTTTTACCTATTTAAACTATTGTTTATTAACTATATATTAATAATAACATTATATGATTTAAGTATATATATTTTTAAATATTTATTATTAACTATTTGGGTAAAAAAAAGCGCTAATTACTTAGCGCCTTTATTTTATTTATTAACTATTCATAAACTCGCGTTCACGAATTGGGCTGTCAATTTCAACTTTCTCAGTGCCCATTTTCATTACGACAACTCTATGAATTTCAGTTTCATTTAGTTTTGCAATGACTTCTTTGGCTAAACCTTTAACTTTCTGCTCTGTAAGAGTTAAAAGAGAAGCATTCACAATATGATAAAGTGGTAATAACTCTAAAACTCGATTAATAAGAGCCATTTTTACCGCTTCAACTGCTGCTTTTTGTGTGCTTGCTCTAGTGCCATAACTTTTGTTTGCCGCAACTAGATCAAGGTTTGCATCAAATCTCTTTTGACCTAATTTTACTTGGTTTAACTTATCGTAAAGCGCTGAAATTCCAGGTCTATCAGAAAAAATAATGTATTTTCCATAAAGTACATTAATTTTTTTGATTGTATCTGCATCTACGGAAGAAATACGTGCCATTGCAGCAAGATTCAAAACTTGTTGTAGAGATTCTGCTTCTCTTGAATCATTTGCTATATCAGCAGCTTCAGGTTTTTCAAATGCAGCCCTATCAATAAGATTTCTTGTTCTACCCAACTTGTTTAGCAACGTCTCTTGAATAGATTTAGTTGTATTTTGCACTATCGAATCACTATTCTCAGGCTCCGGTACTGTAACTGGCGCTTTAGTAAAGAATTGTTTCATGAAAGAGATTACTCCTGTCGCTTGTGCTTGCGCAGGTTCTGCTACTGGCTCTTCGACAACAACATTCGATACTTGAGGTTGAATCACAGACATTTCCATTACTGGCATCTGTGCCATTCTTTCAGCATGCTCTGCTCGTTTGTTTGCAATCTCTTTTGGTAATTGATAAGCATCATCTGCAAGTGCAGAAAAATGCTGCTCTGCTTGTACTTGCACTTGTTCTGCTTCCTGAGCTTGCTCTTGACCAAACCCAAGTTCTTTAATAGCATCTTCTCTGGATACACCAAATTTTGCGAAATCATTGATTTTTGATTCTTGTTCAACTGTAAACATGTTTATTACCTATTGTTTATTATTTATATTACTTACATAAGCAATTATAACAATTACTTAATAAAAACAAAATTATTTTTTTAAATATTGGAAATAAGTGGTTTACAAATCAAAATTTGTGGATAAAAAGAGGGAAATTGCCAAAAGTGGATCGGCAAAGGTATATTTCACACCTTCTTTTTCAAGAAAGCCCTGTTTATAGGCGGTTTGTATCTCATTGATTGTCAGTGAGATATCCGATTGAATTCCTTCGAAAGGGTCATTCGGAATGGTTTCATCTAGATCACTAACTCGCACGGCATAAATGGGATAGGTCTCTAAAGTAGAGATATCGAGGCCGGTGTGGGTAATTCCAAGATGATTGATGGATTGGACGGGGCGGCGGAGTTCTTCTCGTGCTTCACGAGCGGCGCAAGTAACAAAGTCCTCATCTGGCTCTTTTGCACCCTTGGAGCATTCTGCTTCATTGGCTCGGGTTGCGACGCGATAGATTCCCAAAAGAAGGGTTTTTCCTTCACTGTCATGGGCAAGTACGCCTGCTCCGCAGAGCTCTTGCATGTGCAGGATGGGTGTTTGGATGATTTCATTTTTCAACCCAAGGCTGCCATCGGCAAATCGGATAGGGAATCGCACCCAGGTCAAGCGTCGATCTTGATAGAGCAGGCCTGCTTGGTAATCTGCGGGCTGGATATTCATTTCGCCAAATTCTTGAGAGAGGCGGGCGTGTTCGTAGCTTTCTGCTAGGAGGATTTCCTCTCTATTATAGAGAAGGAGTTTTGCCTCCTTGAAGAGCTTGGGGTGGTCGGAGAGAAATTGCAGGTAGCGATCGATACGGCCATTGTCGGGTGTGGTGGATTTTGGCTGAATTGGTGGGGATTTTTTGGGGAGGATTTCCCATGTGTCGCCACCGTGAGAGATGGCATTTTGCAAAAGGGCGAGGTAGATATTGGCGTCTTTGCAGATGATATTGCGATGATTTTGGGTTTTGGCGAGTTTTCGCAAGTTTTTCGGGGAGAGTTTGAGGTAGCCGATGGCATCTTTTGGTAGGGGCGGGAGGTTTTTTGCACTGGAGCGGTAACAGGGGCGGAGGGTAGAAAATAGGCTGGTTTCTAGATGGAGATTCCCGAGAAATTCTTCGCCGGGAGTGGCAGAGAGGGGCGCGCGGACGACGATTTCGCCTGTGAATTCTTGCACCAGGGTGAGGTAGATATTGCCTTTGCTATCTATAGGGATAAGGCTATATTTTTCCTGTTTGAGGACAATTCTTTTGTAGAGGCCGTAGGCATTATTGGGAAAGCGGACGGGATCGTAGTCGATTCTGAGATAGGGGTCTTCGGCACGTAGGCCCGATTTAGCACCTCCTTCTGCTTGCTCTGCTTTTGCCACCTCGGCGGGCTGCGTCAGCAGAGCAATTGTGAGTAGAATCACGCGACTTTTTTACCGGCGCGAAACTGCGTTTCGATGCAGATGCCCTCTTTGTCAAAACTGCGCTTTTTACCTTCTAACTGATCGTTAGCGTAGTTTTGCAAAATGTAGGGCGTGCCATCTTCATAGTATTTATTAAAGATGCCGTGGCGTTTGCCCTCTTCATATTCTGCTTCAAAAACGAGTGTGCCTTCTTGCGTCCACTCTTGTACAAGACCGTGCAATTTCCCTTCTTTATAGGGATAGAGGCTTGCTAGGTTTCCTTCTGGTGTATAGGTGCGCTCTTCGCCAACTTGCAGATCGTTTGAGAAGTTGCCTTCTTTATAGAGTTTGCCGTTGGGATAGAAGTGCTGAGAGAGGCCTTCGCGTTTTCCTGCTACAACTTGTGTTGAGAGGATGAGTTTGCCTCCTTTGTCAAAGAGTTTGGCGGTGCCCTCTTTTTTTCCATGTACAAATGGGGTGATGCCAATGAGTGTGCCATCTGGGGCGTGCTCTTCTAAATCGCCATGCAGTTGGTTATTTACATAGGTCGATGAGAGTGCGAGTACTTTTCCATGTGTTTCATTTTCAGGGTAATAGATTTTATAAGGGCCTTCGCGACGGTTATCTTTATAGGTAAGAATCACTTCGCGATTGTCGCGCTCTCTGCGAAAGAAGCGGCCGTTTAATTTACCGGCGATATAATTTGCTTCTTCAAGAAGATCTCCTTTTTCATCCCAATGCGCTTTCATGCCATCAAGTTCGCCATGATCGTAACAAATTGTTGTCTGTGGGTGCCCTGTATTGTAGAAAGTCTCTTGCGTGCCGTGGTATTTTCCTTCTCCATCATAGCGCATGACGCGCGCTGCTAGCGCTTTTTCTTTTTCTAAGAGTTGCTCGGGAGCAAAGTAGTCGCGATGCTCGCCAACAGGTATGCCTTTTGCAAAGGATTTTTCTGTGCTTAGCTCTCCGTTTTCAAAAAATCCGCGCAGCTTGCCATCAAGCTGTCCCGCTTTGTAATGGGCTTCCGATTTCAGTTGACCATCATCATAATATTCCACGTAAGCGCCTTCGCGCTTGCCATTAACAAAACGTACCTTCTCTTTTAGCTTTCCGTTAAAATGGTAGGCAACGACTAAACCTTCTGGCTCGCCATTTTTATAATTCGCCTCGCTTAAGAGCACGCCTTCATCGGAGAAAAATTTGTGCAATCCATCTTGCTTGCCATTCTTGAAAGTGCCGCTCATCGCAAGTGTGCCATTTTCAAACCACTCTTCATGAAAACCATCAGGCTGTCCCATCTTGAAAAATTTGCGACTTTTGATCTGGCCACTTGGGTACCAATTTTTTGCGAGGCCATTCTGAACCCCTTCGTGGAATTCAAAGTGCAACTCTTGCTTGCCCTCTTCGTACCAGCGCTCCACAATGCCGTGCTGCTTTTCACTTTTATATGTCGCGATCGCTTTTAGCTCGCCGGATGGAAAGTATTCTTTCTGCTCGCCGGTATATTTGCCGTGATCATAGTGCAATTCTGATGCGAGTTTTCCATTGTCATGCCAGCGGAAAACTTCTCCATCCAACTTGCCGTCGCGCAAGTAGTACTGGGCAATTTTAGTGCCTGATTCATTAAATTCTACAATCGGTTCTTTTAGTTCGCCCTTCTTATCATAAATGGCGTTGAATGCGAGCTGGTCATTTTCGTGCTTGCGCCAGTGTTTTCCAACGGCTTTGCCCTTTTCAAACTTTCCACTGCCAAGTAATTTACCATCTTTTCCGTAATAGAGTTCTTTCCCATGCGGCTCGCCCAAAACATAGGACAAGCGATAGCTTTCTCTGCCATCTTCAAAATAGCGCACATGCGTTCCGAAAGGTTTTCCCTCTTTAAAATCTTGAATTTCTGAAATTTTGCGTGAAGGGTGGTAGAAAATTGTTGCCGGCTCATCCCCGCGACTTTGCAACTTTCCTTCCACAAAGTGACGACGAGATTTTAGCACGCCATCTTCATACCAAGCGAGCACATCACCGTGCGGTTTTCCTTCAACATAGGGAAGTAGCTGCGCGCGCTCTCCGTTTTCTGAAAAGAGAACTAAGTCGCCGTGCAGCAATCCATTTTCATATGTTCCCTCTCTTGCCACTTTTCCATTTTCGTAATAAACAGTTACCTTTCCCTCTAATCTGCCTTCATTGTAGCAAACTTCTTGGCGAATTTTTGCTCCTGGAAAAAAACTGCGTGAAGGCCCGTGCAGTAAACCTTCTTTTAAGTGGGAGAGTTGCTTCACTTCACCATTTGCATCGAATTCGACAAAAACACCATGCGGAACATAGCGCTCATTCCATTGTGCAAATCCTGGACTCTCTTCACTAACAGCGATCAAGTCGCACTCTTCAGCTAGTCGTCCATTTGAATGGTAGCGCATACGTTTTACAGCAACTTCTTCACCCTTCTCATTTTCTGTAAAAAAAAGCAGTCGCTTTGGCGAGCCCGTATCATACTGCTCGACAACTTTTGGCCGCCATTCTGGCTGCCGCACTTGCAGCTCAGTTGCTACCGGTTGCACTTCTGCTTTTAGCAGGCAGAAAGAAAATAGAGTGAAAAAAAGAATTTTACGCATGCTTCAAAACCTTATATTTGTACTTCCCAGCATAATTCAATCACTCTTTTTTTTGAACCAAAGAATCGATGGATAATTCCGGGAATATATAACCATTTCCTGCATAGCTGATCGCCACCTGTTTTTCTACAAGCTCAAGATGAGGGAACGTTTTT
>JAJFMI010000029.1 GCA_021772235.1 Chlamydiota bacterium | reverse complement strand
GGCCGAGACAGTACACTCGGTGGACGTTATTGGGATCCGGATAGTGGCATCGAAATCGAGCTCGGACCCATGCCGCTCTCGTTGTTTCGGCGCCTCCTGCCGGAACGCAGAGCCGACCCCCAGAAGGATCTGCTCCAGCGTATCTCCTCACTGGTTCGTTTTTTCGTCGGTATCGAGTTAAAGGTGAGGCTTCGGCTCGTCCTGGATCCGGAGGAGGCTTCGCCAACGATTCTGAAGAACCATCACGGGTTCACAGATACGGTTGGACTGGGTCAGGACACTTGGCTCATAGGCTTGAAGGACGGTGAGGGCACCGAAAAAGCGGACAGGGCAACCAGTGTAAGGCAATCCATCGATCCGGTATTCGTGAATATATAGGCGTAATGGATTTGTTGATCGCTGTATTTGCATGCAGCGTCTCGGTAGGTTGGGCCATATTCGCAATAATAGGGCAGGACAAACATATGATATTGCAGCGAATGATAGTGGCCGGTAGTTTGATGAAGACTGTACGAGCTACTGCATATATATCTCGACATCACCATCTATCGAGATTCGTCAAATAGTATCGGTCTCGTTTATGCATCCGCTTGCTTGCATATACGTCCGCTTGAAGGGGCTTGCTCAGGCCCATTAAGAGCACATGGTGGTGTATCACGACTAGATGCGGCCGAGTAAGTACGGTAACGTCTCTCCCCGGAGTCAGGCGATGAGAAGTCCAACAGTCCGCGCGATTCGCGCTGGAGCCAGTCGAGTTCTCCAAGGCAGCTTCCTGCCCGGCGGCCCGAAGCTAGTGCAGGCGTCGGGTACGATGGCGCATGGAACTCACCAAGCTTCTCACGGCCCAGCCACTCATCTAGCCAAACTCCAGCAAACGCTTCAGGCGAGACTGCAGTCGCCCAGTGATCCTCAACAACGCCACGGCCCCGCATCACGAATTGCCCAACCCGTCCAGATGGCAAAGCGTCATGGTCCACCGCCACCCAAGATGCACCGGCCCGACAACAGCGTAAGAGGTCCTCGAGGTAGCCACAGCCCAGCGATCCAACTGCGAGCTTTGGGAAACGCCCAACAACTCCCTGCCGACTTCAGAATTCCAAGCGGGAATACGGGCCGCCCCATGCCCAAAGCGGTTCAGCAGAAGATGGAGTCGTACTTCGGGGCTGATTTTTCAGATGTGAGAGTACATGTTGGACAGCACGCCTCAAAGATCGGCGCGCTCGCCTTCACGACCGGATCGGATGTTCACTTTGCCCCCGGACAATACAACCCAATGTCGGGTGCAGGTCAGAGTCTGCTAGCGCATGAACTAACACATGTTCTGCAACAGCGGGCGGGAAAAGTCCGCAATCCATTTGGGAGTGGGATGGCTGTAGTGCGGGATCCGCAATTTGAGGCCGAGGCGGAGAGGATGGGAAGAGCGGTGGGGCATCAGCCCAACGCAAGCCTTCCGTCCAGGTTGGTCCAGCAGAGCCGCGTCGTACCGTCGCCAAACAATCCCAACTCGGGTGCACCGGATCAGGTCGCCCAGCCAATGCTGGAAACCCTAGTTGACTATTGGCCCGTTGCCGTGGCAGTAGGAGCTGGCTTAGCGACCGCTGCATATGCTTGGTGGAACCAACCCACGGCTGTGCCAACCGGAGCGGTCGATGGTCCCGCGAGGGGTCGATCCCGGACACCGACCCGAAGATCGTCTAGGAGCCCAGCTCGAAGCCCCGCCCGGCGGAGAGCAACGAGCCCTGATTCGCGACGCCGTAGCCCAGCTCGGTCTGGCCGAATGACCCAGTATCAAGTCGACGCGCAGTTTGACGCACTGGCCAGAGGTTGGCGGAGAGATTCTACAGCGGGAACCCACGACCCCCATCTCGTGATTGCAAGCGCAGGATCGCACTCCTGCGCGGCTCGGATCCACCTCACTCGAGGCAGGGTTGTGAATGGGAGTTTCAGTAGTGACGGGTGTCACGCTGAAATGGATGCAATCTCTCAGGTGACCAATTTGAGAGACATCACTCGCATTGTGATCGAAAAGGAGCCCTGTACGCGATGTGCTGTGGTCCTGAACCGCCTCCGCTTAGGGGGGCGAGTCGAATATAAGAATACGGGCCAGAAGGACTATCCAACCTGGAGGTGGCCCGCCAGTGTTGCGGACCCTCACGGAGTCTTAGGCATCTCGGCTAGAGTGGATGACGCCAGAGATCGCGAGGCAATCCTCACCCGATTTCGCACCAATAAGTGGTGGTGACACAATGACTTCGATTAAGGTCATTCAGGGTAGCTTTATGTCCGATGGGCCTAAGATTGCTCAATCCTCAAGAGAATTTGACTCTCGGGTCCACACCCCTACAGCTGGCCCCGCCACACATCTAGCCAAGCTCCAGCAAACGCTCCAAGCTAAGACTCAACCGGCTGACCGGCATCGCCACGGCAGTGTCCCGCACCCTGGCCCGCGCACTACCCTGCGGACCGCACAACCCGTACAGATGGCAAAGCGTCATGGTCCACCACCACCCAGTATGCACCGGCCCGACAACAGCGTAAGAGGTCCTCGAGGTAGCCAC
>JAJFMI010000028.1 GCA_021772235.1 Chlamydiota bacterium | reverse complement strand
CATAGCGATATCAAATATGATCGCTTCTTTGGTGTGCTTTTTGCGTATGAGACCTACTTTATGAACGTCAACTTTTTCAACGCTAACAAAATCTTCGCGATGTTCATCTAACATTTCTCTTATACCCCGCGCATCTGTATTGGCAACGCAAACAAGAAGAACCGTAAAGACGAGTGTGTTTCGTTCGGATTTAAAGTAATTCACGGAAACTTGTGGAGGGTCATTTATGGAGCGAAGTTGTCTTGCAAGTTGGACGATATTTTTAAAGGCATCTTCTTCATTGCGATGCCAGCTGACCTTGTTTTGATAAAAGAGGCGCTCTTTAATTTCAGCAGGTAGCATTTTGCGCAGCGTCCACATTTCTAAATCAGTAAAGGGTTCGCCGTTACTTTTGCAAACTTCAATATACATGAGTTTAAAACGTTCGCCTAGCCTTTGGTGTTCATAGTAGGACTCTTCAACTTTTATTGAATTCGGAAGCCAAATGCGGATAACCTCTACTAAGCGCTCTTCTTCAAGTGGAATATTAGCAGGAAGTAAATTATGGCCCAGACATATTGCCATAACGGAACGTCTGTCAGGATCGGGTAGTTCGGTTTGAAAAGTGCGAAGGGCAAAATGTTGTTTTTCAGGGTTCTGTTCGTGTTCAAAGAGGAGCGTTTTTCGGAAGAGGTGGAAATAGCAAAGGATGCGAATAATATGTTTGGGGTCTCTTGAGTAGACGAATTTTTCTGCAAAAAGAAGGAGGTGGCGCTTAGTTTCACGAAAGAGCGTATGGTCCTTTGGATTGGACATTTCCATAATGTGCGCAATTCCTGAACGAACTTCATCAACGCGATCTTCACCAATAGCGGCAGCCATGGCATCCTGTAGAAGTTTATGCGCGCCAGTGCCTACCTCTGTTGGAAATTCTTCAATTACTTGGCCAAGATTTTCTTTTAGCAGTTCGACACGCTCATCAAAGCTCAAGTCTGGAATTTCTACTATCGTGCGCGTCTGTTCAACGGCCATGAGATTGGTGCGGATCTCTTTTGCGACGATTGGGCTGTTATGTTTAATATTTTTTAATGTTTTCTCACCTGGAGCTTCTACAGTTAGCTCTAAAAAATAGAAAACTGTTTCGGGGAAATTCACAAAGGCGAAATTGCCGCCCGTCGTGATCGTTATGGGAAGAACTTGTCCCGGCAGAGTCCAGCGACAACAGATTTCAGTTACGTAGCGTCCTAATCCTCTGCATCTAGAAAGGGGGGTGACAAAGGCGAAATGTGTAGATGGGACTGGATCTTCTGAGTAACGAGTATGAACAAGGGGCATTGTCGCGACAATACGATCAAAGATAGTCGCGGGATCCCCCTGCATGATCTGCTTAAGGGGAAGCATTTCAGTCATCAGCTGTTCGAGCTGACGACTAAGGTCGCGATCCTTGAAAATTTCCGGAAGATGCTGTTGAATGCGTAAAATTTCCGGATATTTCACTTAGTCCTCCCCTTGTTCCTTCCATTCTGGAGGTCTTGTTGAGCAGATGTATACATTGTTTACTTTAGGGCTTAAAATGTAGTAATCATTGGAGTGAAAAAGAGGACAAATCGGTAGCTCATCACTGATGATTTGTTCTGCTCTTTCAAGGAGAAGTAAGCGCTCCATTGGGGATTTTACGTAAGCTGATTTATTGAGTTTTTTCTGATATCTGCTATTTTCCCAGCTGGGGATATTCATCATATCTTCAGAATTTTCGAAGCATGATAAAATGTTGATGGGGTCATTAAATTGTGATACCCACTTTCCTTCGGCCATCATATAATCCCGTCCAATAAGACGTTGTACGTAATGCTTAAAGTCTAGACCATCCAAATGGATGATTATTCCCAAGTTTTTTCTAAGTTGCTCTTGTGCGACTTGAACAACTTTATTATTTATTTCGTTGTTAGGGTAAAGCAAGTCGATCTCTGGCATGCTTTCTAAGCCTTCCTCTTTAAGGCCCTCAAGGAAAAGAGCTTTTGCATCACCTTCAATTACGGGGGGAGTGGCACCAATTCTTTTCAACATAGGGGGAATGACTCCTGTTGCTGGTTGAACAGGAAGTGGGGCAAGCGCTTGGATAATTTCGTCGCGATCAAGAGCTAATGAAATTGCTTTTCGAATTTTACGATTATGGAAAGGGGGTACAGTGGTGTTAAAATATATTCGCGCAGTAGATGCGAGGGGCTTAATGCTTGCTTTTTTATCCCGGATATATTGACCAACAAGATCGATCGGAAGCGCGCACATGCATCCTCCCACATAGTCGAGTTCACCCTGCTCAAACATTTTTAGAGCTGTCCCCTCGTTTTCTACTATGAGGAGCTCTAGATTATCAACGCCCACTTTTTTATGATTGTGATATTTCGGATTGGCGGAGAATAAAAGTTGATTGTTGTGGTCCCATTTTTCTAGAACGAATGGGCCGCTGGAGATATGCTTCCCGTCACTGCTGTTTTTCATGGGAAAGAAGGGGCAGAAGGCAGTTAGTTGGAGGAAGAATGGAGTAGGGGTGTGAAGAGAGACTTTTAATCTTTTGCTATCGAGTGCCTTTATTCCAACTTCATCAATTGCGCAGCTGCCTTCTTTGGCTTTTTTAGCATTGATGATGCAGTAGAACATTTGGACATTGGGGGCCGGGAAATCGGGGGAGAGGACGGTTTTCCAATTTTCTTCAAAATCTGCTGCTGTGATTTGTGAACCATCAGACCAGTAAGTGTCTTTTAAAGTAAAAATATAAGTTAGACCATCATCTGAAATGTCGATAGATTCTGCTAAATCATTGGCGACTTCATTATTTTCAGTAATGCGCGTGAAACCGCAATTGAGTAAAAAGTGCAGTACAGAAGAGAGGGTGTCACCACTTTTTCGAGTATCAATTGTTGGGGGTTCTTTACACAGAGCTACTCGTAAAGTCTTTCGATTGCTTTCTTTTGTGCTTGAGCAGCCGGCAAAAATAAGTGTGGCAGCGCATAGTATCTGAACAATTTTCATACTTGACCTCTGTGTGTTGATTTCAATATATTGAAATCTATTTAAAATGAAAACAAAAAAGAGTTAAGATTATGTCAGCAATATCCTCATGTTTCGGTGCCATTTATACTGCGTTCGGTTGGGAAGGATCTGTAACAAAAGAGGAGGCGCTTGTTTTTATTGAGCGACAAATGATTTCACAAGATTTTTCTTCATCAAAGTCTCAACCAATTGCTCCTTTTGCACAGCTACACTTTGATAAACTAATTGGGGAAGAACGTGTGGCAATATGGGGAACAGAAAATGACCAAGCCATATTTTTCTGTGCGGGTAGAGGCTGTGAAGTTTATGTCTTCGCTGATCAAACAGAAATTCAATCTTTTAAAAATGCTCTTTCAGACGCCTTCTGCTATTTAAAAGATGGTTGTTATCAAAGTAGCAATGGAAAGGGAAAAATATTTTTGTCTCCTTTAACAGGAGAGTTTGATCTTATTTATACGCATGGAAGGATTTCTCAGAGTAATCCGGAAATGGTTGAATCATTCATAGGCATGTTGAAATCAGGAGAGAAATTGATCGGAGATATTCCTCTACGTTCAAAAAAAGGTCACTGGTACCTTCCAAATCGCGCGTATGTATATGGTTTATTACAAGGAGTGGGTGAAGTGGAGTATTGTGATTACGATCACTTTTGTTGTTCAGGAAATGTGAATTTTATCATTCAGGCGCCACATCATCGGAAAGCGCATTGAGTTGATTCTCCATATGTGAAACGACTTCGGGATAGTTTTTTTTGAGCCAGGGCATGACTTTAGCGCGGATTTTCTCTGTTTCTCTTGTGTAAAAACGTCTTTGATCAGTGCTCTCATTTTTCGAAAAACCGACTGCATCGATTTGCACAGCTTCCCCATTGATGAATCCAAAGTTATAAATGAGATGCGGATCTTTATCATTAAAGCCGAGCAAAGCGCGTTTTTCTGAAATTTCTAAAAGACTATCAAGTGATTTTTTTGCCGCTTTATGCATGCGATACTTTCGAAGTGTAAGTAGATGATCTGGAACAGAGGTTGCACAAGTTTGGAGGTGAAATTGCGTGTTATTCAGATCAATAAAATGGTGGATGCCTAATTTGTCGACGAGATGAGCGGAGAAATCGGGTTGCTCTGTTTTTCCCAGATGAACGTAGAAAACAGCTGTGTGCTCTTGAAATTGCTTGTGGCTAAAAAGACAGCTTGTGAGGGCGTCGTGAAACGATTCAATGCGTTTTTCTCGTCTTTTCTCATCGAAGAGGGATGCGATATTAAAAAAGCGGTGGTTTTTAAAAAGTTTTAACACGGTTTTTCCATCTTCGCTTTTGAAAACAAAGCATTGCGAGCCGCTACTCAAATAGTGAAAAGGTTGAGAAAGAGTTTCTTCAATAGAGTTTTCGCTATTTTCTGTAACAAAAGCGGGAGAGAAAGAGAAATCTGAACGTATGCGTGTGAGTGTGAATCCATCTGTAGCTTTATGACAGAGACGTTCAACACCGATAAAGAGTGTGATACCAAGCAGGATTTTACAAATCAATCTTCCCATATTTTTTTTCCAATGGTCGTGTTATGCGGTAGAGTTCGTTTAAGTCTTCTTCTTTTTGCATAGAAAAACGGCCGATGTCAATCTGCACAATTTTTCCATCGATGATGCCAAAATTTGTTGCAAAATCGGGGTCTTTATCAAAGATGCCGCATGCAATGCGCTTTTTAGAGTAAGCGATCATTTCGGCTAACGCGCCTTCTACTTTTTCTTTTTTACCCGCAAGACGCCATTTTTCCATTTTTTCAAAAGCGAGCTCGCCTCTTTTTTGCACGACAAACTCAAAGTCATTGGGATTGATATGATGTTTGATACCAATTTTATCAATGAGACAGAGTGGTTTTGGTAAATTTTTGGATTTATTTAGGTGCAAAGCGACAAGAGCCGTTTCATCTCGCAGAAAGTCAAATGCGATTTTCATGCTGGCAAAAGTTTCCTCCTGCACAGTGCGCTTCTTTTCTTTTTTTGCTTGGCTGTAAGCGCCGAGTTTTTTTAAGAGCGGGGGAATGCGCATGTGCTGGTGCTTAAAAAACTTGATCACATATTTGCCATCCGCGCTTGCAAAAACATAGTTTTGTGCGCCGCATGCCAGATAAGAATACTCCTGCTGCAAAATTTTTTCCCAGCCCGGAGGGTTATCAACATCCCACTTGCTATTTGGTAAAAGAGGGGAGGCGATATTGACAATCGCAAAACCATCAGTCTTTGCGTGGGCGAAACGCTCTAGCCCAAAAAAAAGGGGGATGGAGAGCGTAAGCAGGATTATTTTTCTCTTCATAGCGCTTTCTACTATACCATGAATCCTGTTATAGAAAAAAGTATGCGTAAGCTACCAACAATCCTTGCACTCTTTGCGATTGCAAGCGCTACTTCCATGATTTTTCTCGATGCTACAATTATCCCTGTAGCACTCCCTACTATCCAGCGCGATCTCAATGTTTCGCTCTCTGGTGTGCAATGGATCATCAATAGCTACATGCTAGCCATAGCTGCTCTAGTTTTTCTTGGTGGCAAAATGGCAGATCGCTTTTGGCACCGTCGCATTTTTTGCATCGGTCTTCTTGTTTTTGCTTCTGCCTCTGCAATTGGTGGCTTAGCAGGAAGTTCTGAGTGGTTAATTTTGAGTCGTACAATTCAAGGAATTGGTGGGGCGATGATGGGACCTTCAGCGCTATCCCTTGTTGTTGATACTTTTCCTGCCAGAGTGCGCGGGCGCTATTTGGGAATTATTGTCGGTTTTAGTTCGTTATTTCTCTCTCTCGGTCCATTTTTAGGTGGACTCTTTACTGAATATTTTACCTGGCGTTTGCTCTTTTGGATCAACTTGCCAGTTGCTATCACTGGGGTCACATTAACTCTACTTTTTGTTCCAAAATCTAGGAAGGTGCCCGTGCATTTTGATCTTCTTGGTTTTGTCACTTTTTCTTGTGCGCTTTTATCACTTGTCTTAGCGCTCATGCAGGGAAAAAGTTGGGGGTGGAGCTCGCGAGGTGTTCTTTCTCTTTTTGGACTTTTTCTTGTATTTGTTGCGATCCTGGTCATTTCAGAGTTGCGTGCAAAAGTTCCCTTTTTTGATCGCAAACTTTTTGCTATTCGTACTTTTCGCGGAGGGAATATCATTATTCTGCTCACGCAATTTCTCTTAACCATGACAATTTTTTGGGCAATTTATTTCCAAGATATTTTGCAATACAGCCCGATGCAAGCAGGAGCAATGACGCTTTTTGCTACATTTCCTATCTTGATTTTTGCCCCAACGGCTGGGCATCTCGTCGACCGTTTTGGTCCGAGACTTCCCATGATGGCAGGGTTTTCTTTTATGGCTTTTGGTTTAATCTGGTTTTTCTTCTTTTCAAATAGGGTATCTACGTTATTCCTCGCTCCCGCCCTTGTAACCTTTGGATCGGGAATAGCTCTTGTTATGACCCCCAATTCTACTACAACGCTTTCGGTAGTTCCCGAAGATAAACGGGGAACAGCTTCGGGAATTTACAATACGATGCGCTATGTGGGAGCGACACTAGGTGTTGCTGTTCTTGGCGCTTTGATAACAAATTTGGGGCATCTCTTTTTTCAAAATAAATTAAAGGAAGTAGGGATAGAGAGCATCCCTGCAAAACCCTATTCTCCCGCAGTGCTTAATGCTTACTTAGATTCTAGTTATTTAAGCTATTCAATTGCGACAATTACAGCTGCAGCAATTTCTATTGTTGCTCTTGTTATTACTTTTGTGTATTTTAAAAATAAAAAAGCATGATTGCATTATTATTACTTCAAGCGATTCAGGTTGTGCCTGTTGCGCCCACTCCGTATCCCGAACAGGTCGAGACACGCCTCGTTTTTCCAAAACCCAATGAAATTGAGAGACGCCAACCTCTCTCTGTGCAAGTGCGGCTCGATGGTTATTCGCTTGGATCAGCAAGTCAATTTCCACGAGCTAACATTTTACAAAATGATCCAAAGGGACAAGCTCTGCATGTCGTGGTTGATGATGATCCCTATCTCTCTTACTACCAATCAGCAGAAGATTCTTTTGACGAGGATCGCTCCTTCTATGATAAAACCATTAGTTTTAAGCTGCCGCAACATCTCAGCACCGGGGAGCATGTTTTGCGCATTTTTCCTGTTCGCTCTTTTGGTGAATCGATAAAAGCAAAAAAAGCCTTAGCAACCCGTGTCTTTTATATTGGAAAGAGAGAGCCTAAGCTGGATTTTGATCCAAGAAAGCCTTTTCTCACATACAATGCTCCGCAAGGCAACTTTCTAAGTTCTAAATCTGATCCCATACTGCTGGATTTTGAAGTGACAAACGCCCGCCTTTCTAAAGACGGCTACAAAGTCCGTCTCTCAATTGATGAGAAGGAAATCGAAACCCTTACTATGTGGGTTCCTTATTACCTCTATGGTATTGAAAAAGGCACTCATAAAGTGCGTCTTGAGCTCTTAGATACTAAAGATCAAAAGGTTCCGGGTTTATTTAATGATACCACTCGTGAAATTACTATTAATTAACTTGTAATATTAATTAATACTATTTAATAATGTTATTAGAGAACTACTAATAATATTGTCGTGGCAAAAAAAGAGAAAAAGAACGGAATGTCCGTAGCGGAAGCGGTGGAGAATCTCTCCAGCATGGCCGAAATGGACGAAAAAGCCTTGCAAGAAGAGCGTGCGCGCAAAGGGACCATTGATCCATTTGAGCGTCGTCTTTGGCTTGATATAACGGATGAAGAGAAAACCTATCAAACTGTAAAAGAGACATTTGGTACCGTTCACCACTATCTGCAGCAAGTCTATCGCGATGGCCATCGCGATGAAGAGACACAGCGAGGCATCCATGCCATGATGGAGCTGGCAA
>JAJFMI010000027.1 GCA_021772235.1 Chlamydiota bacterium | reverse complement strand
TGCCATCGGGGTCAAAAAAATAAAAAGGGTTATTAAAACAATATTGGTATAAATCGCTCGATTCAAATAAAGGGTCTTTTGTCAGCCACTTTTTTATTTTAGGAGAATAAAATCTTGCTCCAAAATAAATGAGACCCGTGTCTGAATCATAGTGTTTCCCAGAAAAGATCCAGGGTGTGGGTGAATCACCTGACAATCCTACTCCAAATGGATCAGGTTTATCAAGAAGGATTATTTCTTTGGAATTAATATCAATGAGTTTAACAATATTTCCTTGGATATCATGAATAGGAGCATAAATTGCGTTTTCAGTTTCAATTGCAATTGCTCTCAAAACACCTTTCCGAAAAGGGAGTCCAGGAATGCGTAGCTGCTTGACTCTATCCTCACTATCTAGAATAGCTATTTCGTTTGCATCGAAGTAGATATATTTTTCCACTTCACTGTTGATTGTTTTTGTGATTCGGTTTCCACTCTTGTCATAAGTATATGTAGCAGTAAGACCATCGACTTTGGATTCGATTAGTCTATCATTTATGTCATACTTAAAATAGGAGTGATCACCTATTTGCACAACATTACCGTGTCTATCTAAAATAAAAGCATCTGATTTGATGTTTGATAGAAGTGCATTTTCTTCGTCATACTCGTATTCTTGAATAATGCCATCTTGTATGCGATTGATAAGGTTGTGCTGCTCATCGTATTCGCAAATTTCATTGCCAAATGGAGTTTGAATTAGTTGATCGCTTTCATAATACACCTCTCCAAGATCTCCAATAAGTTTTTCGGAGAGCAGGTTGCCATTACTGTCATATTGATAAGAGTGTGAGTAGAGAATTTCTCCATCTGGAGAAATTCTCTTGATTTCCAAAAGATGGTCATCGTCATGGTAATAACGAACGCTACCTATCTTGCCAAGCGATAGTGTTGTTTTATCTGCTAAGAGAAAGCTCAAAGAAAACAGCAAAATAATAAAAGCTCGTTTCATACTGAAACTCCGTCTATTTGCAGAACAAAATAGCGTTAATATGAAAGAACTGTCAAGGAAAAATAAACACACGAATGTTTACAAAGCAGAAATAGGTTTGGTATGGTGGGATCAAGATGAAGATACTAGTTTTTTGCTTGAGTTGTGCTGCGCTTTTTGCCGGTTACAAAGAAAATATCGATGCGATTGTGAGCCAGGAAAATGCGCAGCTGGGCATTTATGTCGTTTCGCTCACGGATGGGAGTATTGTCTATGAGCGCAATCGCCATTTACGTTTTGTTCCCGCAAGTACGGCAAAACTTTTTACTGTTGCTGCAGGATTAGATCAGTTGGGTGTGGATTTTCAATTTAAGACAGAAATGCGCATGCGCGGCAAGGTTGAAGGAAGCGCTCTTTCGGGAGATTTGATTTTAGTTGGAGGAGGTGATCCTTCTTTGAAGCGCTATCATTTGCGTGAATTTGTTGAGGTGTTGAAGGCGAAAAATATTGAAGTGATTCGCGGCGATTTGATTGTCGACGCAACGGTTTATGATGAGCTCTCTTGCGCGCCAGGCTGGATGTGGAATGATAGTCCAACAAAATGGAATCCACCTCTTGGAGGGTTGAATGTCGATCACTCAAGAATCAAATTGGTTGTTGAAGCAGGAGAACTCGGTGAAGCGCCAAGAGTTTGTATCGTAAATTCTGGAGAAGAAATTTCTATTCAGAATCGCGCAAAGACGGTAAAGGGAGATGAGAGCGATTTGCGCGTGGAAAGGCCTCTGCCAAAGCTCGGAAAAGCGGTAAGCGTCGAGGGAAAGGTCACGCAAAGCGATGGGGGCAAAATTTATAAGGTGCCTGCGGTAGACCCTACGATGCATGCGGCAATGTCTTTTGCTGAGGAGTTGAAAAGTCAGGGGATTGTTCTTCAGGGGAGAGTAAAAATTGCAAAGCAGCCAAGAAATACAACGGGATTAGCTGTGCATTATTCGGCAAATCTTGCAGATCTTTCCAAAAAAATGCTGAAGTACTCCGATAATTTTTATGCCGACACTCTTTTTAAACAGCTGGGCGCTCGACACGCCCAAGGAAGTTGGCAGAGCGGATCACGCATGGTGCGAACTTTTTTGCAGGAGAAGATTTCGGGGGAGATGGAAGATTTTGTAATTTTAGATGGATCAGGTCTTTCGCGTTATGATTTAGCTTCACCCGGACACGTCGTTTCTCTTTTACAGTGGGTGCATGAGAGCGCGCCTTTTGCAGAGGAGTTTAAGGCGGCGTTGAGTGTAGGCGGAGTTGACGGAACGTTAAAAAGACGTTTTGATAATGGGCGGTTTCGCTCACAAATTCGTGGAAAGACGGGAACAATGACAGGGGTCTCGTCCATATCTGGTTATTTGATTACAAAGGATAAAGAGCTGCTAGCGTTTTCTATTGTAGGAAACGGGTTTACCGAGAAAGTTTATCAGTGGCGAGAGCGCGTAGAAGATCTCATATTGAATGAGTTAATTAGCAGTCCGAAAGTGCGAAGAGATTCGATCAGGAAGTAGACGTTTTTTGATATTTAGATGGGTATGGGTCCGACCGAAGATGCGGTCGGATATCCCATAACAGATAAATGGAGAGAAGTACTTAGTTTGCTTTTGTCTGATATTTAGACTTCATGCGTGCAGCTTTATTTCTTTTGAAAATACCGAGTTTTACCGCTTTGTCCATCAAACTAAAAACAGAATTTAACTTGGTTTGTACATCAGTTTTTGTTTCAAGACCCTTTTCTAGGTTACGAACAGATGTATGAATACGAGACTTAAACGCACTATTTTTTTGACGCTTTTTCTCGTCTTGGATCATGCGCTTTGCTGCTGTAGGTCTCTTCTTTTTTTTGTCTTTAGTCTCTTTGGCCATAATATCCTCTATGTATTATGGCAAGAATACCACTAATCCACTAAGATGTAAAGAGTATGGAATTTCTACTGGCAAAAAAAATTTGGAAAGGTCTTTTTTTCTTACTTCTCGGCTGTGCTCTATGGATTGGTGTGCAACTTGGTAAGGAGTTAAAAAAATATTTTACCTTGAGAGCTAAAACAGAAGTTGAATTAACGGATTGGGAACCGATTGAGATCAAACCCGACCTCTACGTTCCGGCTGTAAATTATGAGTTTAAAATTGGCGATGATCTCTATGCAGGGAAATATTCTTTTGAAAAGACGCTCTTTCCTAATAGTGCGGCTTGCATGGCCAAGGTCGAGCGATTTGAAAAATTACCTTGGGAGATCCACTTTTCTCCAAAAGATCCAAGCCTTGCCTCTCTGCAGAAGGACTTTCCCTTCAAAAAATCTGTACATATGATTCTTGTTCTTTCAGTGCTGGGCTACTTCGTTTGGTTTAGAAATTATTTGACACAATACTATAGTTGAAACCCCAGTTGCTATCCCCTTCCCCCTCTGAAAGCGATTCTTTTCGCGAGCTGTTTAATTTTTTTATTAGAAATGTTTATAAAACTTTTCTTTCAAATTAAAAGTCTCATCGAAAATCCCTCGCATCATACGAGAAACTGGGTAGCAACTGGGGTTAAGTTTACAGAAAGAGGTGGACCGTGGTAGTGACGGTGACGCCCTTTTTTTGTTTATAAATTATTTGAATCAATATTATATTTGAATTTAATTTATTGCTGTGATATAGTTTTCGTAGAACCAAAAAAAA
>JAJFMI010000026.1 GCA_021772235.1 Chlamydiota bacterium | reverse complement strand
CTGGTACCGCGAACTTTTCCATTCTCATGAGCTTTGGGAATCGTTTTTCAACTCACTTAAAATTGCTTCCATTACCACTTTTCTAAGTCTTTTTTTAAGCTCGTTGCTAATTTATTTTCTCGACAGCGGCGGACGCGGACGCAAGCTTTTACCACTATTTTTCGGCTCTTTGATTGTTCCTGAAACCGTTTTGGCCGTTAGCCTGCTGAGTTATTTTTCGCTTCTCGATATCCCCTTTGGCATGCCAACACTCATCGTTTCGCATACGATTTTAGGCCTCGGTTTTGCTGTTCCCATTCTCTACACGCGCTACGCCGACCTCGACCCCAAATTAAAAGAGGCGTCGCTCGATCTTGGCGCCACTCCTTGGACAACATTTTATAAAATCACCCTTCCGCTTATGCGCCCCTCGCTTATTGCGACAGGACTCCTTGTTTTCGTCATCTCATTTGACGACTTTATCCTCTCCTACTTTTGCGCCGGCAGCTCGATTCAGACGCTCTCGCTTTATCTTCTTGGCATGATTCGCCAAGGCATTTCGCCCGTTGTGAATGCCCTCTCGACCCTGCTACTTGTTTTGAGTTCCGCTCTTGTTCTCCTCT
Source organism: Chlamydiota bacterium (assembly GCA_021772235.1). Lineage (GTDB taxonomy): Bacteria > Chlamydiota > Chlamydiia > Chlamydiales > JAJFMI01 > Algichlamydia. The sequence continues at coordinate 4,937 of JAJFMI010000026.1, read as the reverse complement.
TTTTCTCCCCAAAAATTCGCACGAGGATCTACTAATGCACTATTTTAAACGCCTCCTCTCTGTCACACTTTGGGTCGCCATCTCATTTCTCCTCCTCTCCTGGCCAAAATTTTTCCAAAAAGATGACGCGAAGATCCTGCATATTTTAGGCTGGGCCGACTGCTTTGATGACAATACAATCGAGACATTTGAAGAAAAGCACCAAGTCAAAGTGCGCATACACTCTTATGGCTCAAATGAAGAGATGCTCACAAAAATGAAGGCGACTAAAGGAAAAGGCTACGATCTGATCATCCCCTCCGATTACGCCGTACCCCTGCTGAAAGAAGAAGGCCTGATTAAAGAGCTTGATCATGAAAAACTCCCCTTTTTCTCAAAGCTCAACCCCAAACTCCTTGGACATGATTACGACCCTGAAAATCGTTACGCAATCCCGCTGCAATGGGTGGTCTATGGATTTGGCATTGATCGCGATGCCTACAATGAAAATGCCTTTACCTACGAACACATTTTTCATTCCGACAAACGCGTGGTGATGGTCAATAATCCCGTTGATGTGATCAACCTTGCTGCATTCTACCTTTACGGCCCGGTAAAAAATCTCACGCCTGAGCAAGTAAATGAAATCAAACAACTACTCCTAGATCAAAAAGAAACCGTAGAAGCTTACGTCGATGTGCGCGCCGATTATCTCCTCGCAACACGCAACTGCTCCCTCGCATTTTCCCAACACTACTACCTCTGGCTCATGGAAAATGAAGCAGCTCACGTAAAATTTGTTCTACCTGAGGGACCGCTCTTTGCTTCCATAGAAAATCTCGTCATTCCACAGAAAAGCGAAAAAGACCCCCTCACCTACGCCTTTATTAATCACGTCTACAAGCGAGAAAATCTCATTAACCAGTGCAACGCCTGGTACAACCTTCCGCCCACAGATGAGATCGCAGATGAACTTGAATATGCCGAGCGCTACCGCTGGCTAAAGAAAGAGTTAGAAAGACGAGGTGACAAACCGTTTTATTTTTTCCGTCACCTCATTCCTGAGGAAGAGAGCCGTAAGCTCTGGATCGAAATCAAGAGTTAGTGTCTAGTCTCATATCACTAATATTAAACGATTTACAATTTTCAACTCCGTAAATTTGACCAGTATTCACAGTTATTTCAATTTATAAATACCTGGTATATTTAAAGTGAACCTTAAATATACCGAGTATATGTAATATGGACTTTATCAAAAGACGGATGGAGTCACCGCTCTTCCTTGGGAAAAAATCCACACCTTACTAAAAAATTAACCGTGGGAAAAATTAGGTGCTCATCAATCTTTATTACCACGTATACAACAGAATAAACCTCATTAACCAGCGCAATGCCAGATATAATCTTCCTTCAACGGACGAAATTGAATATGCCGAGCACTTTCGCTAGCTAAGAAAAGAATTGGAAAAATGAAACGACAAACCGTGTAATTTTTTCAGCCACCTCATCCGAGAAGAGAGTCGTAGAATCTGACTCGAAATCAAGAGTAAAAAAAGACAAGAAAAAACCCCAAGTCTGAATAAGCACTTGGGGTTAAAGAAGTAAACTTAAGCTTTTTTAGAGTTGATGAAAGTGACGACGTCACCAACAGTTTTTAGCTTTTCCGCTTCGCCTTCAGCGATTTCTAAGCCAAATTTCTCTTCAAATGTCATTATTAGCTCTGTTAGGTCGAGTGAATCGGCGTTCAGATCTTCAACAAAACGCTTCTCAATATTTACTTCTGCTTCTTCCACACCGAGCTGTTCCACTACGATGTCGATTACTTCTTTTTCCATGGACATAGGTTTTTCCTTATGGTTTTTTAGTCTTTTTTAGGCCAGCATACCGCCATCTACTGCTAAGGTCTGACCTGTAATATAGTCAGCTGTTGCAAGAAAGAGGGCTGCTTTGGCAATTTCTTCTGGCTCTCCGAAGCGCTTAAGCGGGATTCTAGAGAGAATCGCCTGCTGCTGCATTTCGTTTAATTTGTCTGTCATTGGCGTTTTTATAAATCCGGGTGCGATGCAATTTACTGTTACGCCTTTTCCTCCCAGTTCACGAGCGAGTGTACGGGTCATGCCGATTAATCCCGCTTTTGCTGCAGAATAATTGGCTTGCCCAGGGTTTCCGCTAAGGCCGCTTACTGATGAGATATTAATGATTTTGCCCTTGTTTTTCAACATCGGACGAATAAATGCGTGTGTAAGGTGGTAAACAGCGTTAAGATTCACGTTGATGACATCGTTCCAATCCTCTTCTTTCATCGCCACAAATAGCTTGTCGCGGGTGATTCCCGCGTTATTAACAAGAATGTCGATTTGGATCTCTTTTGCGAGGGCGCGAATTTCTTCAGGGTTGCCAATGTTGACGATTTTTGCTGCGAAATTCTGACTAGAAGAAATCGCTTGCAACTCTTTGAGGGTGGATTCAGCACGCTCTTGATTTGTCCCAAGAATTGTAACATCAGCTCCAGATTCAGCAAATTTTAACGCGATCGCTTTTCCAATTCCTGATGTGCCACCTGTCACAAGGGCGTGTTTTCCACTTAAATTCATTTTTGTCCCTCAACTGCACAAATTAAATATTCTTCTAAACGGTCAAGATCTTCCACGTTTTCAATGTTCAATGAACCGAGCTCTTTATTGATTTTACGCAGCATGCCACAGAGTGTTTTTCCGGGGCCAATTTCAAGAAAAAGGTCGACGCCTTCGTTCATTATTGTGTGGATCGATTTTTCCCAAAGTACGGGTTGCATCACTTGCTCCAAAAGAAGTTTACGCATCTCGTCAGTATCTTCAATGAAATCCCCAGCTACATTCATCAATAGGCGCACATCACCTTGGTGCAGCGTGACAGATTCGATTTTTGGTTGAAGAGTTTCGGCGGCGCTTTTCATTAATGGTGTATGAAATGCTCCGGATACATTTAATGGGACAACGCGTTTGGCGCCTTTTTCTGTTAACGGCTCAGTAGAGGCTTCTACAGCTTCTTTTGTTCCGGCAATCACAACTTGTGAGGGACAGTTTAAGTTCGCAATCCAAATCTGCTTTTCGGGACGCATTGTATTAAGCACTTCTTCGACTAAATCGGGCTCTAATCCCAATACAGCAGCCATTGTGCCAGGCGCTTCTTCAGATGCTTTTTGCATGGCATCAGCGCGTGCCTGCACAAGTTTTAGCCCTTCTTCAAAAGGTAGAATTCCTGCGGCAACCATGGCGGTATATTCGCCCAGGCTCAATCCCAATGTATAGTCTGGAATGAGTACAGGAAATTTATCCTGTATCACTTTTAGAATCGCCAAGCTGATCACAAAAATCGCCGGCTGCGAGTAACGTGTCTGCTTGAGCTCTTCAGAAGACCCTTCAAAGATCAACTCCGATAGAGAGTAACCCAAAATTTGATCAGCGTGATCAATCAGCTCCTTTACTTCAGGAAATTGGTGATAAAAATCGCGTCCCATTCCGGGGTACTGCGCTCCCTGTCCAGGGAAAATAAAGGCAAGTTTCTTACCCATTTGAATTCTTCTCCAGTAGGGCTGCGCCCCAAGTTAATCCCGCTCCGAAAGCAACAAGAAGGAGACGATCTCCTTCATTCACATTGCCATCTAGCAGAAGCTCATGTAGGGCGATCCCTACAGAGGATGATGAAGTATTTCCATATTTATGAACGGTTTTGTATACACGATCAGCAGGAATAGAAAAGCGCTTTGCAATCGCATCAATAATGCGGATATTAGCCTGATGAGCAATCAACCAGCTAACATCTGCGTCAGTTAAACCCTCGTGCTCCAAACATTCGATTGCAGCTTGCTCCATGCGACGCACAGCGTGCTTAAATACCTCGCGGCCTTCCATTCGCAGAAAATGCTCACGGCAATCAACGCTCTCTTTCGAAGCAACTTTACGACAACCTCCTGCTGGAAGTTTGATAAGGTTCTCTTGATCTCCATCTGAACCAAGACAAATATGGGGAATGATAAGTCCTGCCCCTTCATTACTTATGATTGCAGAAGAAGCGCCATCTCCAAAAAGAATACAAGTATTGCGATCTTCATAGTCGATGATTGAGGAGAGTTTTTCTGAAGCGACTAAAAGAATATTTTTATATGCGCCTGATTCAATAAATGATTTTGCAACAGAAAGGCCATAAAGATAGCCACTACAAGCCGCTTGAATATCAAAGCCAGCAGCATTTTTTGCTCCTAGTTCTTTTTGAATCATACAAGCAGTGCTAGGAAAGAAGTGATCTGGGGTGTGCGTTGCGAAAATAATGAGATCGATCTTTTCAGGAGGAAGCTTTGCTTGGGCAAGCGCTTCTTGAGCTGCTTTTAACCCCATGTCTGAGGTAAATTCCTCTTCATGAGCGATGCGTCTCTCTTTTATTCCGGTACGACTGGTAATCCATTCGTCCGAAGTATCGACCATCTGCTCTAAATCGAGGTTGGTCAAAATTTTACTTGGCAAATAGGCGCCTGTACTTACGATTCTTGCCTTCATTGAACACATATCAGACTATTTTACACGAATTGCGAAATATTGGGAAGACGAGATATTCTAATCTTATGCATAACTACCCTCAAGAACTCAAAAATCTCATTACACACCTCAAGCGCCTTCCTGGTGTGGGGCAGAAAACGGCCGAGCGCTTCGCCTTTCACCTGTTAAAGGAGGAAAAAACGACCCTCCAGGAATTTGGCCATCTTGTCGCCACAATTAAAGAAAAAGTTTCACATTGCAACGATTGCGGCCTGATGCTCAATGAAAAAGGCTGCTTCTCCTGCACATCACCTTACCGCGAATCGCACACCATCTGCATTATTTCCTCACCCAAAGACGCTTTTGCCATTGAAGCGACACGTTCCTATAAAGGCCTCTACCACGTAATTAACGGACTGCTCTCCCCAATGGACGGAAAAACCA
>JAJFMI010000025.1 GCA_021772235.1 Chlamydiota bacterium | reverse complement strand
CAGCCTTTCATAGAATGCAGGTCATCCTGAGTGAAGTCGGACTCCTTGCTGTTGCAGGCAGTATTCTTGGAACTCTTTTCGGTGTATGGGGATCGCGCCTACTGGCCAACCAGGCTCCCGCCTCTCTGCCACGAGCAGGCGAAATCGAATTCGACGGCTCCGCAGCAATTGTTGTGGTACTTACCGTGATCATGCTGACGCTGATCGGTTCAATGGCAAGCCTGATCATTGCGGCCAGGTCAAAGGGTGGAATCTCGGAAGCAACTCGCGGACGTGGCGTCACATCATCCGAGGCAAGCCGGGCAGTAGGACGACGCTTGATCACCGCACAGGTCGCTCTATCGTTAGTCCTACTCGTAGGTGCCGGCTTGTTCATGCGTAACTTGATTGACCTCGTGCGAACCGACCCCGGATTCTCTACCGATAGCACCCTGTCATTCCGAGTATCGCTGGATGCCCTGACCTATCCAGAGGTGCCCGACGTAACATTTGCACAACACACGATCAGAGACCGTCTAGCCTCATTACCCGGTGTCTCATCAGTCGGCCTAGCTTCAGCGCTGCCCCTGCGCGCTGCAACCAATCAGTCAGGTTGGTTTTTGGTCGGGTCTCCTCTGGAAGACGGAAAAGAGCCAAATTTGGTACTAGATATGTTCCGAGTCACACCCGGTTACCGCCAAGCCGCAGGGCTCAGAATTCTACAGGGGCAGGACCTCGACGAGACCCGCACACATGAAGCGCTCATCGACGACGTACTCGCCTCGACCTACTATCCAGAGGGAGATGCTGTAGGTAAACGAATTCACCAGGCTGGCGCAGATACTCTGACGATTGTCGGGGTGCTGGACCACGCCCGGCTCTATAACGTGCACTCGGATGACCGACCTCAGATCTACACGCTCCTGGACCTCTACCCCACCCGCACCGTGTTTGGGGCGGTGCGAAGTGACCGGCCACCCGAAGAACTCATTCGATCCGTCCAAGCTGCGGTCTGGAGTTTCGACGCAAGCCTACCGGTATCGGAGGTGGTCTCCTTTGAGAACATCTTCTCCGATGCGGTTGCGGGTGACCGCATGAATCTCAGCCTGGTCGCCACCTTCGCATTAGCTGCACTCCTGATCGCCACCCTCGGTCTATACGGTGTGATCGCAGGATCGGTCACGCGACGGAAAATTGAAATCGGGCTGCGTGTGGCCATCGGTGCCGATTCCGGAGAAGTGGTGCGCTGGGTCGCGCGAGATGCCCTACGGTTAGTGCTATGGGGTGTAGGCTTGGGCCTTATCGGCGCTCTCATCCTGACCCGCCTCTTCTCGGCGCTCCTGGTGAATGTGAGCCCGTTTGATCCGCAGACCTATTTGATATGCTGCATTGTGATGCTCGCAGCTGGAGGTCTTGCGGCATGGTTACCCACGAGACGGGCTCTCGCTATCTCACCGATGGAGGCTCTGCGCGCGGAGTAGACCCGCACGCAGAGCCGCACGCATTCTCTAGGATATCGGTCGTTCGGTACCCTTGTACTTCTCAAACCAGTTGAGAATGTACTGGACCTTCGCAATGAGATTGCTCGGTTTTCCGGCGATCCCATGACCAGCGTCAGGTACGCGCACCATCGTGGTCTCAACTCCCTGAATCTTCAACGCACCATAAAACTGTTCGGTCTCAGACATGGGGGTGCGATAATCCACCTCACCCGTGATCAACATGGTGGGCGTGGTCACATTCCCGACGCGCGAAATGGGTGAGCGCGCCATGTAGTGTTCCTCAAACTCCCACGGCGGACCGGGGAACCAATATCGATAGAAGAAGGGCAACCCGTCAGCATTTAGGACAAAGGAGTACCAGTTGATAACCGGCTTCTGAACCGCGGCCGCCCTAAACCGATCGGTGGTCCCGACGATCCAGGCCGACAACACGCCGCCGCCACTTCCGCCGGTCACATAGAGCTGATCGGAGTCAACATATCCCAAATCAATGACGGCATCGACACCGGACATCAGGTCATCGTAATCATTTCCTGGATAGGCATGGTGGATGAGGTTACCAAACTCCTCACCGTATGAGGTGCTACCGCGAGGGTTGGTATAAAAGACGACGTATCCCTGGGATGCATAGAGCTGGAGCTCAGCGGCGAACCAAGGTCCATACGCTGCAAAAGGGCCACCGTGAATCTCCAGAACAAGGGGATACTGCTCGCTTGGATCGAATCCCGGTGGCCTGATGATCCAGCCCTGCACCCGTCGTCCATCAAAGGAGGACTCCCACCAGATCTCCTCCACCTCACCCAACTCCTTGTGACCGAGCAAGTCACGGTTCAGCTCGGTGAGCCTCGTAACTGTACCACCCCGATTCCCAACCGCGACATCAGCCGGATGGTCTGGACCGCCATGCGTAAAGGCGAAACGCCCATTGTCAGCAATGGAATACTGCCCTCCCGTGTAGGGACGACCCAACGAGAGTCCACCGACATCTTCCGCCAGATCCGTGACTTCGCCATCTAGTCCGATATGCCCGAGCTTCGTATTTCCCAGATCGTCATACTGGAAGAAGAGCCCCTGCCCGTCACGATCCCACACCAGCGACCCCACGTCACGATCGAACGCGCCGCTGACCATGCGAGAGCCAGATCCGTCGCGATTCATCACGTAGAGTCTCGTGACCTGATATCCCTGGAACTCATCGTCAAATCCCGTATACGCGATAAGCTGACCATCCGGCGAAACTGCGGGACTCGTGTCGGGGCCAAATCTCGACGTGAGTTGAGTGATGGCTCCGTCAGCCAGCGCAACCGAGTAGACATCTTGGTCTTGAGGCTCGTGGTCGGGCTGACCGTGCCGATCTGCAGAGAAGAGAATCTCAGATCCGTCAGGCGCCCAGGTCACTCCACCATGATCGAACGGTCCATCCGTAAGCTGCCTAGGCGTGCCCCCTTCGACCGGAAGGACAAATACATGGGTTCTGCCATCTTCCACATAACCCGAACCGTCGGCCCGATATTGAATTTGGTCGACGACCTTGATCGCTGGCCCCCAATCGGCGCCATCGGGCTGCCGCGGCATGTCTCCCATCAGTCGAGATACATCCTCCGGAACGAACATGGTGAAGGCCAACCACTCACCATCCGGTGACCACGTCACCCCTCCTGGCGACTCAGTGCCGTTTGTAAGCTGAGCTTCCTGACCGGTATCCATCCAACGGAGATAGAGCTGAGACGCCCCATCCCGGTTGGACACATACACCAGCCTGGTGCCATCAGGTGACCATCGCGGTTGCGAATAGGACGCCTCCTCGCTCGAGAGGGGTCGGTGGCCGGTGCCATCGGATTGTAAGATCCAAAGACTGCTGCGATTCCGGTCCTCCATCACATCAAAACCGGACCGGACATATACAATCTCTGCTCCATCTGGGGAGATCCGAGGGTCGGCTGCCCACTCAAGATTGAATACATCTTCGGGCTGAAAGACCTGCCCACCTGTCTGCGCAAAGGACTGTTCCGCGCCGGCTGAAAGTGTCAGGATCGTTATTGCGGTGACGCGAGCGACGAATCGC
>JAJFMI010000024.1 GCA_021772235.1 Chlamydiota bacterium | reverse complement strand
CTACATCGATGTCCACAATGATCGGGCAGAAGTAGAGCATGAGGCTTCTACTTCGAAAATGAATGAAGAGCAGATTTTTTACCTCCGCTCCCGCGGTTTCTCGCATGAGGATGCGATACAACTCATTTTAAGCGGCTTTTGTAAACAGGTTTATAAGGAATTGCCATTGGAATTTGCCGTAGAGGCAGAAAAACTTTTAACATTAAAATTGGAAAATTCGGTTGGCTAATATGTTACAAATCATCGATCTACACGCAGAAATTGAGGGAACACCCATTTTGAAGGGAATTACGCTCACTGTTAATCCGGGCGAAATCCACGCGATTATGGGCCCCAATGGTGCAGGAAAATCTACTCTTGCAAAAATTATTTCAGGCGATCCCGATTACGAAATCACTAAGGGCGAGATCCTCTTTGAGGGGAAAAGCATTTTAGACTTGGAGCCGGATGAGCGCGCGCATCTTGGCCTCTTTATGGGGTTTCAATATCCAATCGAAATTCCTGGCATTCAGAATTTAGAGTTTTTGCACCAAGCGGTCAATGCGCATCGCAAAGCAAAGGGCGACAAGGCGCTCACTTTGGAAGAGTTTCGCGATCAGGCTGAAGAGACAGCAAAAGAATTGGGCTTTAAAACAAACATCTTAGAGCGCGATCTCAATACCGGTTTTTCTGGTGGGGAGAAGAAACGTAATGAGATTTTGCAGATGGCAATCTTAAATCCAAAGTTTTCCATTTTAGATGAGACGGATTCTGGCTTGGATATTGATGCTCTAAAAGTTGTGGCAGACGGAATCAATAAACTCATGAAGCCTGAAAAAGGGCTCATATTAATTACACACTACCAGCGCCTTCTTAATTATATCGCGCCTGATTTTGTTCATGTTCTTGCGGAGGGAAAAATTGTAAAAAGTGGCGATGCTTCTCTTGCGCATGAACTTGAAAAAGAGGGGTATGTGCATGCTGGCACTTAAGAGCCTTCCAATTGCTGAAGCAAAGAAAAAATATGGCTCGCATTTTTTTTCGCGCAATCAGGAAGAGGGGTTTTTTCTCTATGTGCCTCCACGCACAGTTGTAGATGAGACGCTCGAAGTTCTTGAGCCTCTCACCTTAGTTTTGGGAGAGGGCGCGCAAGTCAAAATGCACTGCAAAGCATCTACTTTAGACGTTGTTTTGGAGAAAGGGGCGCAGCTCAAAATTGAAGAGCACATTCATGTGGAGCAGGGTGAGCAGTATCATTCACTGCTACATGCTAAAATTTATGAAGACGCGCAACTTTTGCGGCATCTCTTTCGAACAGGTAGTGGCATCGCGCACGAAGAAGTAAAAGTAGAGTTGCGCGGCGCGCGCGCGGATGCAACGCTAAATGGCGCAGCTAATATTGGAGATAAGGCGCAGCACAATGTAAATATTCTTGCTCATCACATTGCTCCAAAAACCACTTCACACCAATACTACAAAAATATTCTGGATGGGGAAGCAAAAGCGAGTTTCGAGGCGAAAATTTATGTGGAGAAAGAAGCTCTACTTACCGATGCCTATCAACTTGTTAACCATCTTCTTTTAAGCCCTAAGGCAGCAGCCTTTAGCAGACCAAATTTAGAGATTTTTGCTGACGATGTTAAAGCTTCACATGGTGCAACTGTTAGTGAAGTGGATAAACGCTATCTTCACTACTTAAAGACACGTGGAATTGATGAGACTTTAGGAAAAAAAATGCTTCTAAAGGGATTTCTGCTTACGCTTTTTGAAAATACTAAACTGCAAACCATTGTTGCGGAGTCCTTATGAAATGTTGCGGTGTAGATATCAGTCAAGTGAGGCGCGAATTCCCCATGCTGCGATCGCATATGAGCGGGCGTCCTCTTATTTATTTGGACACAGCTGCGACAAGTCATAAGCCGGAGGACGTGATAAAAGCGATGAACAGTTTTTATTCGGAAGAGTATGCTACTGTGCATCGCGCTGTTTATGAACTTGCCGCTAAGGCAACGGAGAAGTATTGCGCTGTACGTCGCAAAGTGCAAAAATTCATTCATGCAAAAGAAGAAGAAGAGATCATTTTTACACGCGGCACAACCGAATCGATCAATCTTATTGCCTCATCCTTTGGGAAAAAATTTATTCATGAGGGCGATGAGATTCTTATCTCTGAAATGGAGCATCACTCCAATATCGTGCCGTGGCAGCTACTTGCAAAAGAGCGAGGGGCTATTCTCAAATGGATCCCTATGCAGGAGAGTGGTGAATTAGATATGCAGCAGTTTCATAAACTGCTTTCAGAAAAAACAAAAATTGTGAGTGTTGCGCATATAGCAAACAGCACAGGCACCTTCAATCCAATTGATGAAATCATAAAAGCGGCCCATACAAAAGGCGCAAAAGTGCTGATTGATGGCGCGCAGGCAGCGGGTCATATGCCAATTAATATGCAAACAATTGGGTGCGATTTTTATGTCTTTTCTGGCCACAAAATGTATGGCCCAACAGGAGTTGGTGTCCTTTACGGAAAACGTGAGCTTTTAGAAGAGATGCCGCCCTACCAAGGCGGTGGGGATATGATTGATCGCGTTGATATGGAAGGCACTACCTTCCAAAAAGCGCCGCTGAAATTTGAAGCGGGCACCCCCTTGATTGCGCAGGTCATCGGTTTTGGAGAAGCAATCGATTTTTTAGAGCGTTGGAATTTAGAAGATGTCCACGCATGGGAACAGCGGCTTTTGCAAAAAGCAACAAAAGAGTTGCAGGCCATACCTGAAGTGAAAATTTGGGGTACAGCACCAAAAAAAGGTGCCATCATCTCCTTTACTGTTGGAGGATTGCACGCTCTGGATATCGGGACTTTTATGGGTTTGAAAGGCTTTGCGATTCGCACGGGTCACCTTTGTGCGCAACCCACTCTTAAACATTTCGGGCTCTCCTCTTTAGCGCGCATCTCTTTTGGTATTTATAGTACGCTAGAGGATGTGGAGCTTTTTGTGGAGGCGCTCAAAGAGACTATGCTTCTCCTGCAGCCAGAACTTTCTTATTAAAAGAATTCGGCTCCTTCTCGCTGCGCCAAAT
>JAJFMI010000023.1 GCA_021772235.1 Chlamydiota bacterium | reverse complement strand
CAAAGTCAACATCTCGTCCTGCTTTTAACGGTCTTAGAGCAGCCTCTTTAGTATCTCTTATGCCTTTAAGCTCTGCACCTTTTGCAAGACTATCTTTTCCCAACGCGAAACTTGTGGCTGATTGACTAAGCTCACCCAAACTTGTAGAAAACCCACCTAACATTCCCGCTACACTTCCAGCAAAACCACTCCAAAGAGCAGAAACCATCATTTCAGAAGCGGCTTTATTTGCTTTCTGTGCGTACTCATTAATAGAGCCTACAGTTTCCGACACGATTGTCATTACGTTAGCGGCGGCACCGCTAATCATTTTTACATTTATTCCTTGTGTATTATCGCCTGACATAATTATCCCCTTACAGGCTTAACATTTTCTGCCTGCCCTAAATTTGCAATGTATTGTTTAACCGCTTTATTTAAGTTTTGTCCACTCTCTAAAGCCTGTTGACCTGCTGTAATGTACCCTTTTCCATTCGCCTGGGAACTTTTTATCTTTTGCTGATCGAGCTGCGTTAAGCTACTCGCAATTGCATTTATTCCACCAGAAGCAGCTTTTACTCCAGAAGCAACAGCTTTAGTGAAATCAAGTCCTGCCATAAAACCAGTTGAGAAATCACTTCTCTTGATCCCAGATAAACCAGAGGTAAATGGAGTGACAAGTGAAGCAATAGCTCCAGCACCCATAAGAACATACCCTGAATACTTCGCTATACTTGCCCATGTGCTATCGCTATCCATAATCGAATTTTGCTGCTGCATCATGTCATTGTTTGCTTCGTAGTTCGCACCCGTTAACTCTGTCATCATAAGCGATGCTAAAGAGAGGGCCGTAACTGCATTCATATCTTGTTCTGCCATGTTCTTTATCTCCTTTACGCCGCTGATGGGGTAATGTTATAAATTTGTGAAGCAATTTGGAAAGTCGACTGAATCACCTGCTGAGCACCTTGAATACTCTGCTCGTTTTGACTAAGTCTAGTGTTGATCTCACCAATTACGTTCTGTACCTGTGAACTCTTAGAGTTCAAGTCATTAGATTGCTTTGTAAACTTCGCGCTTGTCGCTGATGTCACCCCGCCATCGATAGTCATTCCAGCAGTCATAAGAGCACCACCAATTGTTACACCAGCTACTAATGGACTGACACGTTTAGCAGCTTTTGTAACTTTGCTCCCACCATTTACAACGGCGTCTTTAACCTTGTCTGTGAAGCTTTTTGAGTTTTCTGTAACTTCTTCAACAGTTTCGCTTAGAGCTTCTGTACTTCCACTAAGAGCCTCTGTACTTTCAGAAGCAACTTCTGTACCCGCTTCAACACTACTTTCCGCCCCTCCTTCTATTCCAGAAGCAGCAAAATCAGTAAGCTCTGTTGCGCCTTCAATTGTTTCATCCATAACAACGTCAGCTCCCGCATCTACCACCGCATCCGCACTCCCTTCGACTAGAGCTTCTGTTCCTACAACCGCTCCCTCAATAGCACCATCAACTGCTACAGCAGCTGCATCTGCAGCCACTTCTGCCTCAGGTCCAATTAAGCATGAAAGAACCAATCCACCAACTGCAAATGCAGCAAAAACCCCTACAGAAAGGAGGTCCCCTCCGATACCGGAATTTGGAGTATCAAGATCTCCCATCGCCTTGGATAAATTTTGCAAAGCGGTGTTTGCATTATCCATCTGCAAGGCATTCGAGTTCATCGACTGCATCTGTTGGATCTGGTTTAGACCCAATGTATTGTCGACTGTAAACATGATGTTTCCACCGAACTTACTATTTGAATTGTTATCTGTTTGTGCTGACATATATTTATCCTATTATTATTTTTATTAAATTTATTAACCTGTCTTCTGTGAATTTACAGAATTCATGATAGCTTGTGATCCATCTGAAATCATCGCTTGCGCAATCGAATTCATTGTGGATATTTCTTGCGTGAACTCTTGGATGCTATTTGTCTCCAAGGTCGACATGTTATTAATCTGCGTAATCGCATTATTACCTTCCTGTATCATCACAGATAGCTGAGAACCCTCTCCATTTGCAGTATCAGATCCAGACATATTTCCCATCCAGATTAGGGAATCCCAAAGATCTGATATATCACCAGTCTCATCGTACTCCGCTATTCCACCCGCAAGGGACATGTCCTCACCGCTGTTTCCATTACTGCTATTTTCATACTCAACTGGAGCGGTAAAATCATTCCACAGCTCATCCAATGAACTCATTACGGGATCATTTCCGTTCGTGTACTCAGAATCTGTCGGAAATGTTGTATCTACATCGATCTCGGTACCATTAAAAACGTCAATATCAACAGTGTAAACTGCGTTGGCCATCATGTAGAGACCCGCATCAGATACAGAAGAATCGCCTGTTAATCCGTAGTCAGCTGGCGTAAATGTATGACCATTAATAGTCACTTCATTTTCACCTGTAAACGCTGTAGTACTCCAAGTACCATTTGGCTGCAAATAGTAAGTAGTACCATTCTGCGGATCAGAAATCGCCATATCATCCCAAGTAAAACTTGAGCTTGAATCGGAGTAAAATAGATCAGTGAATGCGCCGGCTAAAGCATCTGCATCATCCTGAGTAAAGATTGTAGTATCAACCGAATAACCATTGGTACCATCACTATCGTCACCTGTATAATAAATAGCAGACTGCAGTGTTGACAACTCATTGTTAATCGTTGTTACGTCATTGGACATCAGCGTCAATGAACCTGAAATATTAGAGGTATCGTTTAACTGCAAATTGTAATAAGACATCACAACAATCATTGTCGCAACAACAATCAAAACGTAGTTTACATCTTCAACATCTCCATTCAAAACCCATGAAAACTGGTTGTAAATGTCCTGTTCCGAAGAAACTGGTGTATAAGGACCTGTAGGTGATGTATTATTTGTTGTATCTGTACTCATATTATTTTTTATTACTCTTTTTTATTACTTATTAATTATTCATACCTTGGTTAAAATCCATGACTTGAGAAACACTTAAAAATGCACTTCCCATAGTCTGAAAATTTCCCAAGAAATTTTGCACTATCTGTAAAATCTGCTGCCCTGTCTTCTCTTCAACTTGCGTTAAAGCATAAGCCGACTCATAAGCTGCTTGACCCTCAGAAGAACTGCTATAATCCTGAAAGAATCCTGTAAAGTATCCTTTTGTTTCATTCATTTGTTGCTCAAATGAACTCTTAAAAACCTCTTCTGCACCTGACTGCGTCGGATCTTCTGTGTAGGCCTCGTAAATGCCCACCTCTTCTTTTCCGTAGCTCACTCCCGCTCCAACTAAAGACTTAAAATCTTGAGGAATTTCACCGTCTGGATCAAGAGTTCCTAAGATCACGCTATCCATTAAGTCCCCTTGTCCTTCCCCACGAAAATCCAAAGCTGTATGGAATAGTTCGCTAAAGTTCGAGCAGCTTGAGAACTCCTCACCTTGTGTAGTGAGTTGCATCCCCTCTTGGGTCATATTCTGCAGATATTGGGACATATTATTTCCCATAGCCATCATCGACACTAAGGCCGCAGCAACGATCATCATCGAGTTTCCCGTAGACATTAGCTGTCCGTAAAGGGACTCCGATGAGGAGGTAGTTGATTGAACCGCCTGACTGTCAGTAGTTTGTGCTGTGGTCATCTTATTATTCTCTATTACTTTTATTATTGTTATTCGTGAGAGTTATGAACAATTGCCCATTCCCTCTAAATTGATTGTAGCATAGAAACAATTAATTAATAAAGTATTTATACAAAATTTATAATAATAATTTATTAACTGTTAATAATAAGTGATTTACAGATGAAAATAATTTAAATTGCTGAAAATGAGACATTTAGAAAATACTGCGGGGGAACAACCCTTTTCTCATCAACCTGATTTTAAATACCCTATCAAAAAAATAGTGCATTACAGGTGGGTCCCCTTACTAAGGGAGCTAAGTCCCAAACGAGGCCAATTCCTACGAACCAGCTACGGCTTAATCTCGGGGTCCCTTATGCTTGATTGTAGTTGAGGAGGAACACAAAGGCTGAGTTATCCCCGCAGTAATCGCCATTATATCTTAATCGAATATTTACGCAAAACCCCTGTATTTCCGATTGAGGTACTTGCCAATTTTTAAGTAAACACTTAAAAATTGGCACCTACGCGAAGCGCTAAAGGGTTCAAGAGGCAAAAAGTGAATAATGGAAACTGAAGAACAATTTTCTTTTTAGAAGAAATTCATTATGGAGAATGAAGGCAACTTGTAAAAGTTGTCGAAATTCGAATAATGGATTTAGTCAAAAAGTAAATTGGAAAGCAGTTTTCAGGATTCGGTTTTTGGCTCGTTATCGCAAAGCAAAATTGCAAAACAGCCGCCATGACAGTATAGACGATACGGCTTGGCGGCTGTTTTTGTGATTTGGCGATAGCAGAGATGAAGCCTCAAGAATCTACGATTCTCGGTCTTCGATGTTGAAAATATCCTTCATCATCTGGGAGGAGACCTCTCTACCCTCAACGGCGATTGATTCGGTTAAAGGGATCTTCTTCGGGCAAACCTGGACGCAATTCTGCGCATTCCCGCATTCGCTAATACCACCCTCACCCATAAGGCTTTTCAATCTTTCGCGCTTTGTGCCCTGGCCGTTAGGGTTTAGGTTGAAAAGGCGCACCTGGGAAATCGGCGCCGGGCCGATAAATTTCGACTGGTCGTTGGTTTGCGGGCAAGATTCTGAGCAGCAGCCGCAAGTCATGCAGGTAGAAAGAACATACATTGTCTCCTGCACATCCTGAGAGACTTTGGGGCCAAACCCCTTAATATGGCTTCCATCACTCTCAATCCACGCCTTTGTTTTTTTGAGATTTTCAAACATCTGCGTGCGGTCAACAACAAGATCGCGAATGAGGGGGAATTTTGTGAAGGGAGCAAGCGTGATCACATTCGATCCGGTCGCCTTAATGATCGGCTCAATAATAGCTGTGCACGCTTGTCGCGGACGTCCATTTACAAGAATAGAACAGGAGCCACAAACCTCTTCTAAACAGCCCTGCTCCCAAACAACGGGCTCAACACGCTCCCCTTTTCGATTAATGGGATCCTTTTGAATATCCATCAAGACTGAGATTACATTGAGAAATGGCTTACGTTCTAGCTCAAACTCTTCCCAATACTGGTTGCCTGGGGTACCGCGGAAAATTTTAAAAATAAAGGAATTGTCCATATTAAATTGGCAGCTTGATGTTGCTCGGCACATTCTTCAGCTGCGGCTTGACCTTCTTTGTCTTCGAATAATCTCGTAATATCGGGTCGAGGTGGCGAATGTCAACCTTCCCGTAGGAAATCTCAGGTCCTTCCGGCTTGTAGCTAGCGATTGTCGTCTTGAGCCAATTTTGATCATCACGCTCTGGAAATTCAGGCTTGTAGTGCGCGCCGCGAAACTCATTGCGCTCCAAAGCGCCCTTTGTCATCACGAGGGCCAGCTCAAGCATCGGCTCAAACTGCCGCGCAAAAATATAGGTCTGATTGTGATTGTCGCTCTTATCATCAAGTTTGATCTTCTTCGCCCTCTCGCGCAGCTCTAAGATCTTATTGTATGTTGCCTCTAAATCCTTATTATTCCGCTTCACAGTGACATTATTAATCATGAGATCAGCGAGTTCATCGTGAAGAGCGTGGACATTTTCGGAACCATTGCGCGAAACCATTTCGGTTTTTGCTGCTTTTTCTAGCCCCATCGCCTCATTAAAGAGGTTTTCCCCAATTTCATCACACCCTTTGTCTAATGTTTCCACATAGCGCGGCACCTCAACACCTGCAACAAGCCCTGCAAAAATACAGGAGAGTAAGGAATTTGCACCTAAGCGGTTCGCTCCGTGAAACTGGTGATCGGATTCGCCGATATTGAAACAGCCTGGGATATTCGTCATCTGGCGAAAACGTTCCATGCGATCGGGATCATCGGCAGATGGCCAATCAACAAAACCGCCTCCCATCGAATAGTGCATACCGGGGAAGATGCGCATCGGCGTTTCGCGCGGATCCTCGCCCGTAAATTTGTGATAAATTTCTAAAACCGACTCCAGCTTATGCAGCGTCGTTTCAGGCAGATGCGTCACGTCGAGATAGACTTGGTTCTCCCCATCAATCCCCATACCAAGCTCACAAACGCGCAAAATTTCGCGCGCTGCAATATCACGAGGAACAAGATTCCCAATCGCTGGGTAGAGCTCCTCGAAAAAGAACCACGGCTCGCCCTTTTTGCCGCACGGAATCGTCTTCCCATCGGGCGTTGTAATCGATTTACTCTCATCGCCATAGACCCAAACACGCCCGCCCTCACCGCGAATCGATTCTGACATGAGGCGCAATTTATCATGCCCGGGAATCGAAGTCGGATGAATTTGAATAAACTCGCCATTGGCATAATGCATTCCTTGCATATAAAGCCTGCCATTTGCCGCACCCGTACAAAACGTGGAGTTTGTCGAACGCTTAAACACCATCCCGGGACCGCCAGTTGCAATCACAACGGCATCCGCTTTTAACATTTCCGGCTGCATCGTGTAGAGATTTTGCATCACAATGCCGCGCGCGCGCCCTTCACTATCCTTGATGAGACTCATGAATTCGTAAAACTCAAACTTCTCAATTAAGCCTGCCACCTCATGCCGGCGCACCTGCTCATCCAAAGCGTACAAAAGTTGCTGCCCCGTCGAAGCGCCGCAAAAAGCTGTGCGATTATAGAGCGTACCGCCAAAACGGCGAAAGTCGATATTTCCCTCAGGCGTGCGATTAAACGGACAGCCGAAACGATCTAACATCATGATGATTTCTGGAGCGCAAAGACACATCTCTAAAATTGGCGGCTGATCAGCGAGAAAATCGCCCCCCTTAATCGTGTCGTAGGCGTGAATAATGGGTGAATCATCCTCGCCCTTCAAATTGATCGCCGCATTGATCCCGCCCTGCGCGCAAACAGAGTGCGAACGTTTTACCTGCGTGACAGAAATGAGTTTTACGCGGCATCCTTTTTCCGCAAGGCGCATCGCACAGGCCAAACCGGCCAGTCCTCCACCTACAACAATGACTTCTCGCGTCTTAACCAAAAAGAGCCTCTAATTTTTTAAGTTGATCCAATACGTACCCCAAACTGAAGCGAGCCCCAAAAAGGCAATCAGCGCCATAATTCCATAGCAGACATTAACCGCGCGTTTTTGCGAACGCATCTTGAGCACAATGCCCCACGTAATCATAAACGTCCAAAGCCCATTAAAGGCGTGAAAAACCGCCGCCAACACAAAAATCGTATAGAGCGCGCTTTCGATCGGAGAGCTAAATGCATCGCGTACCGTCAAAAGCGTCGCCGTCCCAAAATCGGGCGCCATCGCCATTACCTGGCCGGACCCCAATTTTTTACTCGAAAGATCTTTGACCCACTCCTGCTTCATCTCTTCCTGCTGCAATTCCACACCCGTCAGATCAGAAAAATCGTCCTCATCTAACTGCCCCTGAATCGTCGCAATCTGCTGCGCATTAAAAAGCTTCACACCCAAACGATCCGCCACAGTTGGCAGGCCTGGATCATCAGAAACACGCACAAAATAACTCTTATTTACGCCCTCATCAAAAACAACAGGATAGCGATAAAAACGCATATAACCGACATGCGCCGCCAAGCCGAAAAGTAAAATCCACGAAGTGATCCGCTGCCAAGCAAAAGCGCGATTGCGCCCAAATTCCGGCATCGCAGGCTTTTCGCCGCTACCTGCACGATGATTCATCTTTGAGGTAAAAAGATAGCGCACGCCCCAAAAAGCGTGCATCACAATCGGAATCGCAAGCAACCCAATCTCAATTGCCGGCAAATAGGGCAGATTTTTCAAAAAATTGACCGCACGAACAAATCCCGCCCCATTATCTCCAATCAAAAGTGCTGATTGTGAGTTGGTTACCATATGTTCGATCAAAAAAATGACCAGCCAGAGACCTAAAAGCGAATGAATCCGCCTCCAGAAAAACTGCCGATCCATCTTCTCATTTTTCGCATTCATTCCTCAGATAATAACAATTTTTGGAAAAAAATCTAGAACTTTTTCGCAAACCACTAATAATCAACAAAATAATAACTATTAGTTAATTAATTACAGAAATGTTAATATTAACTTATTAATAAACCAACTAAAACAAAATAAACAAAATGATTACATCAATGGCAATGGCTTCTAGAAAAACTTACAGAAAGCCTGAAACACAAAAAAAAGAAAATTACACCAATATTTTCAAAAATGCAGCTAAAAAACCTCCACATAGAGCATCATCTCCCATTGTGATTTCAACAGGAACTGAAGCAAAAAGCACATCTAAAACGCCGCTAAGCGACACAAAAACTAGAGAACTAAGAGATAAAGTACTGTACGCAAAAAAACAAATCCAAGCGGGAGAAAAGGGACCAAGAGCACTAGGCTTTGGCAGAGATAAAATTCCAGCTGAGATACTTAATGAAGCTGATGCTACCGGAAATACTATATTAAATTATGTAAATAAAAATAAGCAAAGACGAATAGAAAGAATGCTAGAACGAATGGGGGCAGAGCGCACACCAGAATTACCGTCTATTTCTTTTTCATATGATTCCGATGAAACGCAATTTAAGTTAGAATTTAGCGATGACGAAGGAAATATCGTATCACAAGAAGATTTAGAATTTTTAGGTCTATAAGAATCAGAAAAAAAACTTAGAAGCGTTCTCGGACATAGCTTGAGCCGCTTCTTCAAATGAGATCTCTTTGAGATCCGCGAGAC
>JAJFMI010000022.1 GCA_021772235.1 Chlamydiota bacterium | reverse complement strand
TTTCTCTGTCAGCTAATAATCTTTGAATTATTGGTAGGTATTTTTCTAGATCTCCTCTCATTTGCCCTGCAAGATCCACAGCACAGTGTAGTGCTGTACGTCCATCATCATTTCTATAGTTTACATCAATTTTTTTTGTTGCAAGAAATATATCTAAAATTTCACAGCTTGCTCGCCTAACTGCGACATGGATAAAAGTACTAGGGTAGTCTCTATCTAAGTTAACTCCCAAATCAATGAGTCTTTTTAGTTCATTAATATTGCGCTTATCAATAGCAACTCCGATATCTTCTGCTGTATATCTTTCAGGATAATTTACACAGGTTTTATCAATTCTAATCATAAGTCCTCCAAGACTGAAAAAATAAAATCCGAAGTGTAAAGTATTAAGATTTTATTGGCAAGTGATTCTAAAGTAGGACTTAAAGGTATTTTGAAGCTTCTCGATAAGAGAGGGGAGAGAGCTCGAAACGGTTTTTTTCTACAAACTCACGTACGCTTTTTGGATTAGTTCTTGCGTATTGTCGTAGAACCCATCCGACCGCTTTACGGATAAAAAATTCCTCTTCATGCATACGTAATTCGCAGTAGGTAAAGAGACGCTTTTCATCCGTTTTTTCTTTGTATTTGAGTTGATAGATAAGTGCCGAGCGGCGTATCCACATGTTCTCATCTTCAATCCAGCGATCCATCTCAGGTAATAATTCTGGATATTTTTGCAAAAGCGATCCGATAAGGGTTGGAGCGATGCGATCTATACTATCCCACCAGGAGTTTTTGCGAATCACCGCTTCGAGGAAAGAAAGTGAGCTGGCATCGAAAAATTTGTGGTGGCATTCTCCCAGATCCATTGCGATGTGATGAAGTTCTCGTTTTTTCTCACACCAAAGTTTTTCAAAAGTTGTGATGAGTGCACTTTTTGACTGGATGGGAAATTGCTTAAGTGAGGATTTCACAATTTCCTTACGAGGTTTACTTTTCACTCCGTAGAAAGGAAATAGATGACGCATGTAGCCTTCCATCCAAATGCGATCACTCTCTATAGCATTCTTATCAAGTTGCTGCTTGAGGTAAGAAATCATAAATGCTATTATATCGGACAGGTAATTTAACCGGAGGATAATATGCAAGGAATAGTACCAAATAGTAAATCAGATGGGACAAAATCAGCCCAAAAAACACCAGATCGTGAAAAGGGTAAAACTGCTGAAGCTGCGCTGGGAATTTTTTCTCCCGTTCATACTGCAATGGTTCCAGATGGAAAAAACGAAGCTGTTAGAGTGCTAACGCCTATTACAGGAGCAAAGACTTCTCAACAACTTAAAAACCCTGATCATGTTGAGACTTTTTAAAAGTCCAAGGTAAGACGCATAGTCAATCCGTGCAGGGTTAACAAGCCATCGGTAATTCGGGTTTCTTTTGGAAGTCCCACACCACTTTGTGTGGAGCGGTAGATCTCTTGCAGGTTGAACCAGTTCGTAATTTCATAACCGGCAAAGAGTTCGGCTCGGCCTTTACAAAAACTTTTTTGCCAAGAGGGTCCGAAGGCAAAATTAAAGCTTACGGCAGAGCGCCAATCTTTGTAGTTGCTATCTTGCAGGGGCATGCTGGGATTATCATCTGGATCAAGCGCAATATTTGTTTGCAAGAAGGCGTGGTTTTTATATTTCCCAACTGCCATGGCAAATGATGTACGTGTTGTAAAATAGATATTCTTAAACCAATACCAGTCTATTCCTATTCCAAATCGGGGGCCGCCGCCGATATAGCTCCATTCGTTTTTGATAAATGTAAGCTCTTCATTAAAGCCAAAGTAGCGCAGTTTCCATTCCTGGTCCATCCATCCAAAGGTGAGTCCTCCAAAAAGACGCAAACGCAAATGGGGATTGGGATTAAAGATGCGAGCAAAAAGCCAGTCGACCATGTTGTAATGAAGGGTAATATCGCTGCACGCTTTTTCTAGGCTTCCTGTAAAAACTTGCGGATAGGTAGCTAAAAGGAATTTTTCTGCATTGTCCGGATTATTTGCATGATCATCTCCACGAATATGGATCCAGGTGTAGTTCATCCATGTGGCCCAAAACTTTGGCGCATTAAAGTAGCCCAAACCTACGCGAAAGCCAGGTTTCCAATCATATTTAGCGCGTTGATAATCGCCTTGCGCAAGGGCGGCTGATGGTCCCCAAGCGGGTCCTTTCATTTCTAAGGAGTAATCAAGGCCACCTTCTAGAGCTGTCCAATAGAGAAACTCTGCATCAACAAAATAGGTTTTCTGATCACGGGTATAAAGATCATAATCAAAGTCACCTTGTTCTGGCACCTTTTTTTCGTCTTCGGTAGATGCTGGCATGATGTAGCCGTATGTATATGTTGAGAGTAGTACTGCAAAGAGAAATGTTTTCATTCGCTACATTGTAGCAAAATCTTTTTTTGTCTCAAGAAGAGAAATCACTCTTGTGCAGAAGTACTCAACCATTGCGGGGTCGTGTGAGATAAAAAGATAGGTGAGTTGAAATTTCTCTTGCAAATCTTTTAGTAGATTGACGATTTGAGCCTGAATGGAAACGTCTTATGATGAGAGCGCTTCATCTAATATTACAAGGCGTGGATTTAAGATGAGGGCACGCGCTATGGCGATTCGCTGTTTTTGCCCTCCGCTAAATTGATGAGGTAAACAGTCGAGGTGATGCGTTTTTAGCCCAACAAGTTTGAGGGTCTCTTCAATATCAGCATTTTTTTCTTTGTGGATGAGGAGTGGTTCATTGAGAAGTTCTCGGACGCGCATGCGCGGATTAAGGGAGCTGCTGGGATCTTGCAGAACCATCTGGATTTCACGGGAGGGATTGCCCTGGAAATGATAAGTGATTGTTCCACTATCTTGGGTTTCTATTCCCAGTAAAATACGTGCTAGAGTGGATTTCCCACAGCCACTTGGTCCAATAAAACCTAAAGTCTCCCCTTCAAGAATATCTAAGGAAAAGTCTTCAAGTACGGGGTAAGATTTGTTCTTGATCTTGAAGCTCTTGTAGAGGTTTCTGATCGAGATCAACGTGGTAGCAGGCGATTTCGTGTTTTTTTCCATGGAATGGGGGTTCCTTTAATTTGCACATTTGTGTCGCTCTTGGACAACGCGGATGAAAAGCGCAACCTTGGGGTAAACTGCGCGGATCTGGTGGCTCACCCGGAATGGGGGTGAGCTTTTTTCCATTTTTGGGGATAGAACCGAGCAAGGAGATCGTGTAAGGGTGTTTTGGATTCTTGAAAATCTGATTTGAGGGACCTCGTTCAACGATTTTTCCCGCATACATCACGAGAATGTTTTCTGTGTAGCTTGCCGCAAGTTTAAGGTCGTGCGTAATGAGTAAAATACCCATGCCACGCTCTTTTTGAATTTGTAGAACAAGATCAAGAACCTGCTTTTGTGTAGTAGGATCAAGAGCAGTTGTTGGTTCATCCATAATGAGGTAATCGGGCTTACCAGCAAGAGCAATTGCGAGCATTACTCGCTGTCGCATACCGCCAGAAAGCTCATGTGGATACTGACTTAGGCGCTCTTCAGGCTGAGGAATCCGCACTTCCTGTAAAAGGGTGAGAGCTTCTTGTTTTCGCGATTTTGGTAGACATTCTGCAATTTGTTTACCTATGCGCATGGTGGGATTGAGTGCACTCATTGGATCTTGAAATACAAAGCCGATTTTTTTTCCGCGAGCATTTTTTGTGATGGGCGCGCCATCAAGATGGATTTCTCCTGAAACGCGTACGCTTTCCGTTGAATGAAAAAGAAGCAAAGACTTGGCAAAAGCACTCTTGCCTGAACCTGATTCACCGACGAGGGCAATGCGTTCATTTCTGTTGAGCTGAAAGTCAACACCGCGTACGGCACGGATTTCCTTCTTTTGTAAAAAAGTTACGTGGAGATTATTCGTCTCTAAACTCATGTTTGACTCCTCGGATCAAAAACATCACGTAAACCATCTCCTACCATATTGAAGGCGAGCATAGTTACAGAAATGAAGCCTGCAGGAAAAAAGAGACGCCAAGGAAAGTAGCGAAGGGCAGTCAAGCCATCACTTGCCATAGTGCCCCAGCTCGCAATTGGCGCTTGAATGCCGAGACCTAAAAAGCTAAGAAAAGCTTCCATAAAAATCGCTGTTGGAATGGTGAGAGTAACAGTTGTGAGAATAGTTCCAGTTGCACCGGGAATAAGATGACAAAAGAGAATACGGGGAAGAGATGCGCCCTGAGCTTTTGCAATTAAGACATAGTCACGATGCTTTATTTGTAAAATTTCTCCGCGAACGATTCGCGCCATATTGATCCAGCCTGTGATCGTGAGCGCGAGAATAAGCGTTGCTAACCCGGCGCCAAAAATCACAAGAAGTAAAACCGTTACAAGTACATATGGCAGGCAGTAGAGAATGTCGGCAAAACGCATCATGATTTCATCAACGCGTTTTGAAGAAGTAGCGGCAATCGCACCGTAAGTTACGCCAATGCACATATCAATAGTAGCAGCAAGAACCCCAACAAAAATAGAAATACGCGCTCCGTAAGCTAGACGTGTGAGCAGATCGCGTCCTAACGCATCTGTTCCAAACCAATGCATTGCACAGGGAGGCATATTTTTATCTGTAAGCTCAATACCATGGTAAGTATAAGGAGAGAAAATTGGAGCAAAAAGAGCAAAGAGGATTAACAAAAATAAAATCACAAGCCCAATGCGGGCAAAATAATTAAATTTAACTAGCTGCATTCAACCTCTCAGCACGCACCTTTGGATCCAAATAGAGGTAGGCGATTTCTGTAATAAAAACGAGAAGCATGAGTAAAGCGCTGTAAAAAATTGTAATGCCCATGATGACAGTATAGTCGCGATTGATCACACTCTTGACAAACCAGCCACCAAGACCCGGAATACCAAAGATTTTTTCTACAATAAAATTGCCTGAAAGGAGCATCGACATCAGCTGTCCCAAATAAGTAACAACCGGCGTTAGGCTATTTTTCAACAAGTGACGGAAAAAAACCTCTTTTTTTATAAGCCCTTTGGCATAAGCGGTCATCACATAATCTTGCGAGAGCACTTCGATCATCTGCGAACGTGTCAATCTGGCAATGTAGGCCATGGGAAGAGCTGCCAAACTGATTGCAGGCAGAATGGAGTGGGAAAAACTACTCATTCGTGCTACGGGCAACCAGTTCAATTTGATGGCAAACAGATATTGCAAAAGGGCACCGATCAAGTAGTTGGGAAAGGAAATACATAGCGCAGCAATTATCATCATACTTTTATCTATTTTTTTTCCTTGAAAACAGGCCGCTAAACTACCGAGAGTAATCCCACCTGTTATGGCAAGAATAAGAGCTTCTGTACCGAGAATCAATGAGTAGGGCAGCCCCTGGACAATAATTGAGCTAACCGACTGACCTTCATAGGTAAATGAGGGTCCCAAATCAAAAGTGACAACACCCTTAAGATAATTTAGGTATTGGACAAAGAGAGGTTTGTCTAATCCATAGTGTGCAAATAATTGCTCCATAATTTCTTTTGAGGCGGACTGTTCCTGAGTTAGGGGATCGCCTGGAATGATTTTCATAAGAAAAAACGTAATCGTGATGATGCAGAAAAGAGAGAGGGAAATATTCAATAGTTTTCTGACAGCAAAACGCAACATGGATTAATAGTAACATCTTTGTTATTTTTTTGATATGGCAACCATACCAGAACTGCAGGAGAAACTTGCATACAGTATTTTAAGCAATAAATGTGCAGAACCTGAAGCGAAAATGAAGATTGTTGCTATCGCCATATATTGGTTGCGACATGAACAGAAAGAACAAAAAGCGCTTGATCTTCAGACAAAGGCGGTGGCAATTATCGGAGAAAATTGTTCTGATACGATTTCATTAATTCATGAAGAAATAGATGCTTCGTTAGAAAAAGCCTTTTCTGTTAAAAATGGAATTAATAAATATAGAGGTAGAAGATGACAAAAGCAGCAATTGAAAAAATTTTAGGAAAAGAAGCGGAAAAACTTCTTGGCCACACTTGCACAACCATATCAAAAGAGCTGCTACACCATCCAGGAAACGATTGGGTAGATCGCATTTTTGGTCCCTCTGATCGCAACATACGCACCTTGCAAAATCTCTCTGCCATCTTTAACCACGGCCGCCTTGCCGGAACAGGTTACCTCTCCATTCTGCCTGTTGATCAAGGAATTGAACATACCGCCGGCGCCTCATTTGCGCCTAATCTTCTCTATTTTGATCCAGAAAACCTCATTAAACTCGCCATGGAAGGGGGCTGCAACGCAGTCGCCTCAACATTTGGCGTACTAGGATCAATTGCCCGCCGCTATTCTCATAAAATCCCTTTCATTCTCAAACTCAACCATAACGAACTACTTACCTATCCAAATACCTTTGATCAAATACAGTTTTCTAACATCGAAGCTGCCTACGAAATGGGATGTCGCGCAGTAGGTGCCACAATATATTTTGGTTCGCCAGAAAGCGATCGTCAAATCGTAGAAGTTTCCGAAGCCTTTCATGCCGCTCATGAACTTGGAATGGCAACAGTCCTCTGGTGTTACCTGCGTAATCCAGGATTTAAAACCCCACATAAAGATTATCATGTTGCTGCCGATCTTACCGGCCAAGCCAATCATCTTGGCGTAACCATCGAAGCAGACATTATCAAACAGAAACTTCCTGAAAATAACGGCGGCTTTAAAACCCTTAAATTTGGCAAACAGACAGAGAAAATGTACACCGAATTATGCAGTGATCACCCCATCGATCTGACGCGTTACCAAGTTGCCAACTGTTATATGGGGCGAATGGGCTTAATTAATTCAGGCGGTCCATCTGGAGAAAACGATTTGGAAAATGCCGTTGCAACAGCCGTGATTAACAAACGTGCTGGTGGAGTTGGTCTCATCTCTGGACGCAAAGCATTCCAAAAACCGATGAAGGAGGGCGTCAAACTCCTTAACGCAATCCAAGACGTCTACCTTTGCAAACAAATATCTTTAGCTTGACCTCAAAAATTCCTATTTGTTAAGCTTCCTTAACAAATAACGATGAGAAGGCCATGACAAATTCTACTTTAACTAGAGACTTAACAAACATAGTTGAAACTTCTATGTTTCTAGAAGCTTGCTACACAGATGCAGATAAATATTTTTATAATGGCAACTATAGTTTGGATAATAGAATAGCCAATATTTTTATTGCAGTCTCAAATATCACTACGAACTCAGCCGCTCTTTGGTTACAAAACAGAGCAATGAAATCCATAGGAAAATATACAAACAAATTTCAACCATCTACTTCCGCAGCTTCTGCTGGATATGCAATGACTAGAATTATTGCTAACCGAGGAGAAGGGATACTAAAAAATAGTGAAACTGACAATGGAAAAGAGGCTTTCATTGCTTTAGTCGGTTCGATTGCTATTTTTTCTATGGAAGTGCTGGGTAATAACACCAATAAGTTAGATTTTACATGCAGTTTCCTTTTT
>JAJFMI010000207.1 GCA_021772235.1 Chlamydiota bacterium | reverse complement strand
AGGGGAAAAAAGTAGGCGGGAAAGAGCATCATGGCGGTGAAAAAACCGAAGGCTTCAGGACGTTCCATAAGTCCACGGCTGTAGTGAAAGCTTTTTTGTGAGCTGTTTGCTGTGAATATTCCTACGGTCAGAAAAGTTGTTACGCAGAGAAGTATACTGCCGAGGATGAGCAGGCAGGGCAGGCCGCGCGTTTGTGGTTCCACAAGATAGAGCGCAAGTACAATTACAAATTCAACAAATCGATCCGAACAGATATCTAATAGCGCTCCGGTGTCGGAAACGCGATTTGTTGCGCGTGCAACTTTTCCATCCAAAATATCAAAGAGTCCGGTAAGAGCTAGGAAGGTAAGGGCGAGAGGTGTTGAGTAGAGAAGCGCTGGAAGGATCGCAGCGCCAGTTAAGGTGGCGGAGAGGGTGAAATATTTGGGGGCGAGTTTAACGTTTGCTAGCATATCGTTTATAGAGTATCGGAAGCAGGGAAAAGAGTGCAAGGACGATGAGTGCGATTCGCATTTGAATGTTAAAGACGGCGCTTAATGTGAAGCCTTCATTGTTATCGAAAATGGCTCCGAGCCCGCTTCCAGCTTGCGTATATACGTAGGATCCTGGGATGATCCCTACGATGGTTGTCCAGAGAAATGTGCGAAATCGGACGTTGAAAAAGGCGGGTGCTAGGTTGACTAGCCAGAACGGAAATAGGGGAATAAAGCGCAGAAATAGTAAGTAGGAAGCGGGGTTTTGATTAAATCCCGTTTCCATTTTTTTTAAGAAGGGGGCGGCTTTTTTGCGAAGGAGTTCTTGAAGGGCCGTTTTTGCGGCAAGAAAGAGGAGCGATGCACCAAATGTGGCGCCGATTACGACGTAGAGGGTGGAGAGTGGTAGTGGAAAAAGGAATCCTCCAAAAAGTGTGAGAAGCGTGGCTGCAGGAAGCGAAAGTGCGACTACAATTGTGTAGAGGGTGATGAAAAGTAGGGGAGAGAGTATTGGATAGCTTTCGGTGAAAGAGAGGAGTTTTTGGCGGTTGGCTTTTAACGAGTCGAAGGTGAAATAATCGCCAAGTCCAAAAAAATAGGCGGTAAGCATGAGCAAGGCAATGATGATAAGGGGAATGAATTTTTTCATTTTTTTAAGAGTCCGAGTAATACTTCTTTTAGCCATTTGTCGGCAGTCTTTCGTATGGCGCGTGAATAGGTAGGATAGGGATGGATCAGGTTGCTGAGTTTGCGTAGGGGGATATGGGCTTCCATTGCTAAACTGATTTGTGCAAGCATTTCTCCTGCGCGCTCCCCCACGATGGTGCATCCTAGAATCTTGCTCGACCATTTTTTTGTGATCACTTCAATACCACCATCGGTACGTCCTGCACAGACGGCGCGATCGACTTCAGAAAAGGGTAGTCGATATATGTGAAGGCTTTTTGCAGGGTAAATTTTCAAAGCATCTTCTTCAGATAGTCCGACCGATGCGATTTCGGGATCGGTGAATGTGGCTCGTGGTATGGGGGTGCGATCCAGGCGCTTGTTCCAAGGAAGAAGCAGGTTTTGCAGGATGATGCGTCCGTGAAATTCCGCTTTGTGTGTGAAAAAGGGCGCCCCCACAGCATCACCTAGGGCGTAGATGTGTTTTTGGGAGGTGCGGCCATACTTGTCGATTGTAATTCCAGCAGCGGTTGAATCAATTTGTGCTTTTTCAAGCTGCAAGAGATCAAGATGGGGCGCTCTACCAAGAGAAACGAGAAGTTTTTCTGCGGTCCTTATTTCGCCATTTTTTCCAACAACTGTAAAATTTTGTCCATCATGGGAGATGGAAACGGGTTCAAAATTTACTGCTAGATCAAGGCCTTCTTCTTTTAACGAATTTTCTAAAATTTCTTGTGTGTAAGGGGACTCTTTACTGAGGATGTGTGGGGAGTGATGAATAATTGTTACGGCAGAACCAAGTCTAGAAAAAGCTTGCGCCAGTTCGCAACCAATTGGCCCACCACCAAGACAGATAAGAGATTTTGGTACTTGGGTAAGCTCAAAGATCGTCTCATTTGTTAGAAAGGGGGTCTCTTTTAGGCCTGGAATGGAGGGGACTTTTGGGGTTGATCCTGTAGCAATGATGATTCTATCAGCAGAGAGGTTTCCGGAATTTTCTACCTGAAGTGTGTGCGAATCAATAAATGAGGCGCTTCCTTTACAAATTTTTATTCCCAGTTTTTCTAAAGTGTCCGCTTCTTCGTGAGAACGAACTTGGGTGACAATTTGGCGCACGCGTTCTAATGCTTTTATTGCCTGCAGTTTTGTAGATTCAGGCTGGATACCCCATTTTTCACCATGTTTTATCGCGTATGCGATATGCGCGCTGCTAATGAGACTTTTACTGGGGATACACCCGAAATTTGTACAGTCGCCGCCAAAGAGCCCTTTTTCAATCAAGGTCACTTTTTTCTTGGCTGCAGCAAGACCAATAGCTACAACGAGCCCGCCGGCACCCGCTCCGATAACAATATACTCCATGTTTTATTGATAAAGAATTGTAATAAAAAATACTATGAGTGAATGGAAGAGATTAAGCGGCTGCAAGAAAATAAAGAGAGAAAGGCGTACTGGAAAAAGTGGGGGCCTTATTTGTCGCATCGGCAATGGGGAACGGTGCGCGAAGATTATAGTAAAGATGGCGATGCGTGGAATTTTTTCCCATTCGATGAGGCACAAAAACGCTGTTACCGCTGGGGCGAGGATGGGATTGGGGGAATTTCGGACAATCATCAAAGACTCTGTTTTGCTTTTGCATTTTGGAATGGCAAAGATAAGATTTTGAAGGAGCGCTTTTTCGGCCTGTCCAATCCACAGGGCAATCACGGCGAAGATTTAAAGGAGTATTATTTCTATCTCGATAATACGCCGACACATAGCTACATGCGTCTTTTATATAAATATCCGCAGGCGGCTTTTCCCTATGAGGAATTGATTCGTGTAAATGGCGAGCGCTCGCAAGAGGAGCGAGAGTTTGAATTATTGGATACGGGTGTTTTTGCTGAGGATCGCTACTTCGATATTTTTTTGACGTACGGAAAGATGAGCGATGAAGACCTGGCGATTGAGGTGGAGGTGTGCAATCGCGGCGATGAAGAGGCAGAAATTCATTTGTATCCTACTCTGTTTTTTCGCAACACGTGGAGTTTTCGTGGTGGCGGTGCAAAGCCAAAAATTGTTCAGGAAGGAAATCGTTTAGTTGCTACGCATGAGACACTAGGTGAGTACTCCTTAACTTTTCCGGAGGGTGGCAAGACACTTTTTGCAGAAAATGAGATGGGCAAGAAGGAGTACAAAGAAGGAAACGAGGGAACGCGCGCGGCGGTGGAATATGTTTTTTCCATTCCAGGAAAGAGCTCGCAAAAACTGCAGCTGCGCCTGGCTAAAGAGCAAAGCGATTTGGAAAAAGTCGATGCGATTTTAGCAGAAAGAAAGAGCGAGGCGGATCGCTTTTACGGGGAAATCATTCCAGAGAGTTTGAGCGATGAGCTGAAAAAAGTGCAGCGAGAGGCACTCGCTGGCATGCTTTGGAATAAGCAGTTTTATCACTATATTGTAGAGGAGTGGTTGAAAGGCGATCCTGTAATTGCCCCGGTATCCGAAGAGCGCAAAAAAGGACGGAATTTTGATTGGCCGCACTTGTATAACGATGACATTTTATCCGTGCCCGATAAGTGGGAATATCCGGCATTTTTCTCGTGGGATAGCTCGTTTCATGCACTGCCGCTTGCTTTGGTGGATCCAGAATTTGCTAAACGACAGCTCATGCTTTTAGTTCGCGAGTGGTACATGGATCCAAGTGGACAGCTACCTGCATATGAATGGAATTTCAATGATGTCAATCCACCCGTGCATGCGTGGGCAACATGGCGCGTTTATAAGATCGAAAAGAAGCAGACAGGTAAAGGTGATCTGCAGTTTTTAGAGAGTGTCTTTCAGAAATTGCTTTTGAATTTTACCTGGTGGGTCAATCGCAAAGATCTTGGTGGAAAAAACATCTTTCAGGGAGGCTTTTTAGGCCTTGATAACATTAGCATTTTCAATCGCAGCGAGCAGCTCCCACCAGGAACAGTACTCTATCAATCGGATGCGACAAGTTGGATGGGCATGTATTGCCTCAATATGCTCACAATTGCCTTAGAGCTCGCTCGAGACAATCCCACATACGAAGATATGGCGAGCAAGTTTTACGAGCACTTCCTCTACATCGCTGACGCAATTAATTTTCCTGTGGGCGATACACACCCACTTTGGGATGAAGAAGATGGTTTTTACTACGATGTTTTGACACATAGCGACGGCACATGCCAGCATTTAAAAGTGCGTTCACTTGTCGGTCTCATGCCATTACTTGCTGTGACGACACTTAAACCCGAAGTGTTTGAACATGCAACAGGGTTTAATAAACGGATGGAGTGGTTTATATTGCATCGACCCGATCTCTGTGAAAAGATCGCCTGCATGAAAACTGCAGGAGAAAACGGCCGTCGTATTTTGAGTATCGTCACGCCCGAGCGCCTCAAACGCCTTCTTGCGATTATGCTTGATGAAGAGGAGTTTTTAAGCCCCTACGGCATACGCTCGCTTTCTAAGTGTCATGAAAAACATCCCTACAGCTTGAAAATCGATGGGCACTGCTACACAGTTGATTATGAGCCGGGCGCTTCGACGGGAAAACTTTTTGGCGGCAACTCCAATTGGCGCGGCCCCATTTGGTACCCTATGAATATTCTTCTCATCGAATCGCTGCAAAAATACCACCACTATCTTGGCGATGAGTTTAAAGTAGAATTTCCCACAGGCTCTGGCAACTTGCTCAACCTTTGGGATGTGGCTGTAGAACTGAGTAAACGACTCACTTCCGTTTTCATTCGTGACAAGCAAGGGAAGCGTCCCGTCTTTGCCGACCGTGAAAAGTTTCAGAAAGATCCGCACTTTGATCACATCCATTTTCACGAGTATTTCCATGGCGATACTGGTCGTGGTTTGGGAGCTTCGCACCAGACCGGCTGGACAGGCCTTGTTGCCAAACTCATCCAACAACTCGGTGAGCACACGAATTGATAAAAAAGATTTGTTGGTCTATTTGATTTTTGGAAAGATTGTAATTAAATATTTCTTAACGTAGTCTCGTACTGAAGTCTGTGGATATTGGGGAAAATTATGTCAGTTATTTCAGATAAAGTAAATGAATTGCCAATTGGTTATGCGGAATTATTGGATAAAATTAAGGGGAAAATAAAAGCAACTCAGATTAAAACTGCAGTTTTAATTAACTCTGAA
>JAJFMI010000206.1 GCA_021772235.1 Chlamydiota bacterium | reverse complement strand
GAATAAAATGCTTTCTTACTATTTTTGGGAAAAAACTAGGAACGCAATATCCTTGAATGCTATCTCCCGTTCCAATAGAAAAAAACCACGTGCTATTTTTTTCACTCTCAATAAAGTGAGCACCTTCTAGTTCTGTGCCCTCTATGTCAATACAATAAGTCAATGCTGGAACATTTAATGTCTTAATACTAATTCCATGTGTATGCTCCCAATCACCATTGCAATGTGAGAAATACCATCTTTCTAAATAGTAAAATACATCCATTATTTCTCCTTAGTTAGGGATTTCATGTTGAAATGGTTTTCGTACCCCTCCTGGACATGTAGGATCATGTACGTGAGGTACAGAAATATACTCTTTTAATTCCTTTAGAAGGAATTGATAAATCCATGTCTAGGTGTTAACTCTCCAGCGAAACAATCCCTTCGTAGCAATATCTACCTCTTCGGAGGATCCAATATCTTTCCGCTACACAAGATGTAAATGTCTCTATTTCATACCCATTTTCGAACTTAATAACCATATCCATAAATCGATTATTGACCGTTATTCTTGCCAATTTACTGCCTTTGATTTTCTTAAACAAATCTCTACAATTATCTGCAGCTCCAAATGGGTCGCAATCTTCTGGTTCAGATTTAGACAACGCCTTTTCTCCTAGCTCAGGTTTATAATTGGCCATTTCTTCATCAGAGCATCCAGATATATAGGACCCATTTTTGCTCAATCTCCAAGTACAACGTTCGAGATTGACTGTTAAATCGTTTGAAAGTTCGATTGTTATTCTTCTATTCTGTGAAACTAAAGTAGTCTCAACAATATGATTTTCTTCTGAAAAATCCCAATCTTCATATGGAGGGGGGCATTCTCTTATAGGGGCTGTTTTTGCGAGCTCTTTTCTAACTTCTTCGGTAGAGCAGTCTATCTCCAATCCACCATCATGAGGCAAACAAATAGTCCACTGTTCCTCCTCAGCCCAATCAAAAAATGTTGTTAATTTGTACCCACCTCCAAACTCGAATTCCACTTCCCAATAGGGTGATAAAATTTTAGTCTTTAAGAATTTTTTCCCTTTTAGTTCTTCAATTTCAACACATATTTTTTGATGGCTATCTCCAGAACCAGTAACAAGGTGAGAGTCTTTTGTTAACCTCCACGAAGAGAGGCTAATCCAAATAAAAGATTCTTCACCAAATTCAAAAAAAATATTTGATCCTATTGAGCAAAACGCCCTAGTTACCTTCTTACTTTTCAATATTGAATTTGCCAAAATTAATTGTTTGTTTCTATTATCAGTCACTGAATAATCCTATGCCTTCTTCTACTAATTCTTTGTATTCATAGCCTTAATAGCCGTACCCTTATTCCTTTATTTTAACCCCTTCTTGCTTGTGAGATTTCATGTAGCTATGCTCATCAGTTTTTTCAATATTTATCGATACATCTGTAAAAGAAATTGATAATTCATTGAAATTTGTGAATATGTAATTGTGTGTATATACACCATGATTACTAAGCGCAACTTCATCAGCTAAAATCTCCATTTTTTGGGCGCAAATTTTTCTAAATTGAACTTCATCATGAATTTGGAAATTTTTATAATTTAAATGCAAAAAATAATATCCAATTTGTAAATCACCTAACAAAAACAAAAACGAACAGCATTTTTTGTCTTTATCTAGGGTTAACTCTAAAATTAATCCATCATGAAAGTTAATCGCTTTTGTAATAATTTTTAATGGAAAGGGTAATTGAAAAAAAATTGAGTGAATATAATTTTCATAAGAATCATTTATTTCTTTATCTCCGAACTCACCTTTAAAATATTCGGTAATAAAATACTTCATGGGTTACTCCAATTACTGTTCTCTATCCGGTTTTTTTCGGCATTTGGCTACCATTAATTTTTGTGTTCCCAAATCTCGTAAACAATCATTTCCATGTAATCCTCTACATTTTTCCCTTGAGCTGACATTTGATTATGTAAATTAACATACTTGTCAGCTGTAGCCTTGTCTGGAAAAAGCAAGTTTTCATTTAATAAATATTTATAACTAACCAATTCATCGTGACCTCCAAATAATATTTCATTAAAAACTGAAGAATAAATTGTCTCTTCATCACAAGCCCCAATATCGTAGCCTACTAAAGTTAGCTGGCTTTTTAGAGTTAATGACATAAGATCGGGATCTGATACAACATGTAACAGAATATGATTATTTGATTCTGAGTTCATTAAATAATAATTTTCAAGTTCTTTTATCTCATTGTTATTTTTGAAGATAGAAAATGATATTATTTTCCCTTCAAACCCTCGATATTTATTTAAAAGTTCTTCTACAGTAAGCTCATCTATTTTTTTATTACAGAGCAAATTCGGCCAGAAAAAACTATCCGGAAGATATCTTTCTATTAGAATAATTGCATGCATCATTACCTGCCCTTTTATTCGTTAACTTTTACATGGTCACGCCCCAAATGAATATGTTCCCCTCCTGCCCAGTGGATTGGTCGCACTCCTCTATCATCGCGATACGGGAAATTACATTCTTGTGCCCAATGCAGCAAAATGTCTGCCTCTTTGTTTGAAATACCTCTGTCTTTGTACTCCTTTGATAATTCATTCATTGCTCTTTGGTCGGGAGTGTGTCTTTTGCTGCGTTCAATTTTTTTGTCACCGTCATCACCGTCATCTCCTCCTGAACCATCACCCGAGCCACCTTTCTTTCTATCCTTCAGCGATGCATCTATCTTCTCCCATCCCGAAAAATTTGACCCGTCTCTATAACCATTCTTTGAAGCTTGCGCCGCCTGCCTGCAGAACCTTTCTTCCTGTTGCTTCTCAATCCAATTATTTACGCTATTTCCTACTTCCCATGCAATGTAGCCAATTATAAGCGCTGCACCTCCTGTTACTGCCACTGAGCCAGCTCCTGCACCGGCAATAATCAGTGATGCTGTTACGGCTTCTTGTCCATCTGGATCTACTAACACAAATGGTCTGTTAAGCAGGTAAGCATAGGTGTTGTAGCTATCTGTATATCCTGCTGGATCTGTTGTTAGAAATCTACCTATGGCGGGATCATAGTAGCGAGATCCAAAGTAGACGAGTCCTGTTGGGTCTACTCTTTTCGATTGGTATCCCCATGGAAAGTTTGTAGGCTGTGTTCTTTCTCCAAAGGCATTGTATTGCTGATTTTCTAAGAGGTTTCCTTGCAGGTCAAGGAGTGAAATGATGTTTCCGTCTATTGAGTGGAGTGGGATATAGGGTGCATCTTTGATTTCGGTGTAGATGGTTGCGCCAATTTCATTTCCAAGTCCTTGTCCTAATAGGCGTCTTTCTGTGATTTTTCCTGATGTGATTTTTCCGATTTCATTTTTGCCATCATAGATAAAGTGGTCCAGATTTGCTGTCAGTCTTCTATGAAAGGGATCGTATGTATAGGTGTGTTTTGTTGTTCCTGTTTGTACTGCTGTCAGGCGATCTAAGGCATCATAGGTGTATTTTGTGATTTGATTATCTGTTTTTTTCTCGATGGGGTTTCCATTTGCATCGTAGGTGTAGGTAGTATCTGCTGTTTCTGTGAGCTGATTTAGATGGTTTATTTGGTAGGGTAGGTCATTTTTCTCTCTTCGGTTAAAGAGTGTATCGTAGTTGTATTCAGTAGTTGTTGCTCCTTCTTCTTTGATGAGTTGATTTCGGCTATCGTAGGCGTATGTGTATGGTTTTGTGTTATGTGTTCGTCTAAGAAGGTTTCCCTGAGAGCTAAATTCATCGTAGCTCTCTTCATGATAGGGGCTGATTCGTGAATTCTCTCTTCCTAATTGATCGTAGGTATGTGTTTGGGTTCCTATGTCCCCCATTAGTGTTTCTTCAAGCAAGCAGCCGCTTGTGTCGTATTCTGTGTATTTGTGGGCGTGTGTTTCAAATTGGATTTTTTTTAGACGGTAGGGGTCATAGAAATAGTAGGCGTTTTTTTTGTCTGGGTAGGAGATTATTAGTGCTCTTCCGTATATGTCGAAGATTTTTTTTACTGCGTATGCTCCAAGAAATTTCTCTTGGATGATTCGGTCTTGGTTATCATATTCTCTTTTTATGCAGGGGCTTCCATGTGCTGTTACGTTGATAAGTCGATCTCGATCGTCGTAGGTGTAACGATAATCTATTGTTCCATCAGATGAGTGGAGTCTTTCAAGTCTTTTTTTCTTATCGTATGTTTTATGTATTTTCGTTCCGTCTGGTTTTGTAATGCATTTTTCTAATCCAGCCGGTGTATATTCGTAACGGTGTGTTTTGCTGCCCGATTCTTTTGTTTGTATTTTTCGGTTAAGTGCGTCGTATTGATATTCTACTGCAAATGTTTTTTCGTCTCCGTTTGGAAGCGTGTAGGTAGTGAGTACTTGTAAGAGGTTTCCGGTTGGGTCGTAATGGTACTGTTCTCTATGTATGGTGAGGTTGTTTTGATCCTTCCATTCATTTTGAATAGTTTGATCTAGGTCGTTTCGCTCTTCCGTTTTTTTTGTTCCATCGGGGTATTGTATGGTTTTTTGGAGGTTTTTATCTTTCGAATCGTAATGGATGTGCGTCTCATGTCCTAAGGGATCTATTTTTTGCTGTAGGCGGCTTTTTCCATCGTATTTGTATTGCGTGGTAGATTCTTTTCCATCTATCCATTGGGTAATTGTTTTCCGGTTTCCATGGCCGTCATATTGATACTTTTTTCTGTTTGTCCCTTTGTCTTGTTCTTCTATTACTCGATCAAGATTGTCATATCTTATCTGCTTTTCTCGCTCGCCTTCGATGATTCTATTTCTTCTTCCAAGGGAATCGTATTCATAAGAAATGTGTTTATACTCGTAGCGCTCTGAGACAAGTCTGTTTGCTAGGTCATAGGAATATCGGTAGACTCGTCCTCCACTTTGCTTTTTTTGCCTTAGTTTTGATCCTTCATAATGCCGTTTTTCTTCGAAGAGAATCTCTCCATTTGCAATCAATTTTTCTTCTGTTTTCTGGCCATGTAAGTTGTAGGTATACTTCGTGATCAGGTTTTCTTGGTCTGTGTAGGATTGTAAGGTGCCATCTGGGTTGTATGTATAGGTCTCTTTTGTTTTATTTGGGTGTTGAATTTGTCTTTTTCTCCCAAAGATGTCGTAGGTGTAGGTCGTAATGTTCTTGTTTCCATCAATTACTTTGATGCAATTGCCTGCAGCGTCATATTCATATTTCCATATTGTGCCGTCAGAGAGGTGTTTTTCTATGATGTGATCATCAGAATTATAGAGGTAGGCTGTCTGGTTCCCCAGTTGGTCTGTTTCTAATATTTTTCTCTTTTTCTTATCGTATTTATTATGATGTGCTTCGAGGCAGCGCTGGTCACTTAGATCGATAGATTTCTCGCTTATCAAGCAATTTCTCTGATCAAATTTACGTTGTATTTCTAGGTTTTTGTATTTATGTGTCTCTTTTATGCAATTATTTTGATTGTCGTAGCTGTACTCTATTACTTGTCCCAGCGCATCCGTTTTGGCTGTAAGGTGGTCATCGTCATCATAACTATAGTGGCGCGTGTAGCAGTAGATGTTGTTTTCATCATAGATCTGCTCTTCCACTAATCGAGAGTGTTCATCGAATCTGTTCTTGACTCTCTTTAAAAGGACTTCTTTTTTCTCAGTAAAATCATAATAATAGTCTGCTATTTCTTCTGGCAAATTCAGTGCTGGAATGGGGGATGCTTCTGTCGATTTCTCTCCTGATCTGTGTGGTCGGATTCTTCGTATTTTTCTGCAGAGCATTCCATCGTCTTCAACTTTTTCTATCAGGACATTGTCGTTATTATATTTGTATTTCGTACGATAAAAACTTTTTTCGCTGTCATAGATAAAAATTTCTCGGGGAAGGTTAGTCTTTTCCCAGTAGGCTGTTCGAGTGATTTTTCCGTCTGGTTCT
Source organism: Chlamydiota bacterium (assembly GCA_021772235.1). Taxonomy (GTDB): domain Bacteria; phylum Chlamydiota; class Chlamydiia; order Chlamydiales; family JAJFMI01; genus Algichlamydia. Next base: position 6,184 of record JAJFMI010000206.1, on the reverse strand, counting down.
TTTTTCCAAATGGGCAGATTGGCACGGTTGTAACGAAATTCTGTTATTACATCTTCTTCTGAGGGGCCTGAGATCGTTTCTTTTGCAATATTGTGGTGATCATCATATTCGTAATCGACCGATTTATAAGTTTCACCCTTTTCATTAATAAATTGAGTTTTTGTAAGATTTCCCTGGACCCACTGATATTCTATCTTTCGTGTTTGTTTTCCATCAGGATCGAAATATGTAACACTCTTTGGCGCGCTTTTTCTGTCGACTTCAAAAACTGTTTTTCCTTCTTCTGGATCAACAACACTTGTGATTTTAGAAATCCCCTTTCTTCGAACAGAATTATAGGAGATCGAATAAGTCCCGATTCCATCTGATATGGAATTTACTGCTCTAGATGGCCAAACTTCTCTTATTCCCCACTCTTTGTGTTTCCCTCCTTTGATTTTCCACTCATCTGAATATTTTTCTGTTTTCTTTTCATTATAAGTGATCTTCTTAAATGGACCTTTTCCATATGCTCTCTTTATCAGCTGATTTTTCTGGTAAGTGAGGAGCTCTTTTGGAAGTCCTGTTATCTGAAGAGATTTAAGTTGGTCGTGTTTTGGAGTAAATTCCCCTAGTATTTCTCTACCGTCACTTGTAGAAATTATCTCGTAATCATATTTGGCTGTCGCATAGACCGAAGATGGCTGAGGACCGGTTGTAGCAATTGCTACTAAATCGGGGCATTTTTGATCAGATGACCATCGATAAAGAATTTTATTCCCATTGGGAAGAGCTTCTTCTTCGAGAAAGTATTTATATATAAACAGCTGACAAGTTTTATCATTAATTTTAATCTTGGTTTTCTGTTTTCTAATTTTTTTGCTATATCGCCGAACGGTACCATCAGGTAAAAATACCAAACAGTTTCCGTCTTCATATCTTGCATAGGCATTTCGTAAGTTTGTTCTCCCCCCAATCGGACCTAATGCTGTGTTTAGCAGGGCTCCTCCATACGCGCTTGGATTTAATGGGAGTTGCATTACAATTTTTCTAGAAGGTACTTTGTCTCCAAAAATCAGTGGCATACCCGATGAATCGTATGTCGAAATATAGAAACAATCATTTTCAAGACTTCTTGCTTGAAGATAGAGATGGTTATGATCGCCCCACCCTCCTCGACCATACTCATCATGGCTAAGATATTTCCGTGGTACAGGGAGAGGTTGTGCTCCTCTAACAACAACATCATTTTCAGAAATGAAATAACAACCCGAAATAGGACTTACACAACCAGCAACAGACCAATTAGGTAAATTAGAAAAAGTCGAAGAGATCTCTTCAACATCACCAGCAGACAAACACCCAACAAACCATATCAGAGAAAAAGCTAGTCTGCGCATCAACAACTCCTAAGTATAAAAAGGCTAAACACCTGAAATACTTATATCTTCTTAATCAAAACAATGCAAACCGATTTGTTTTATGAATTAGCAACTTCATGAGATTAAACCACGTCTTTTACAACTTTTTTTTATAATTAAACAAATTTTCATACTTTAAATGGTCTACTTTATAGCAATATGCACTCGCACAAATATGATCTTTCCTCCTTATCGTGCTTATTTAAAAGCGCGTCTCTTTCCCCATCTAATCTTGCCTTTACTGCTGCAACGCGTTTCACACATTGTAAAGTTGGGGATGGCGGTTTCTTTTCAATAGAAATTTGGTCATAATGGTTGGTCCCTCCTATACCAAAAGTAGAGCTTCTTACAAACATTCCTTCCCCTGCTGTATATGTCACTGCATAATCATTTTCAGTTGCCTCCAGAAATGCAGCGCGTGTTTCTTCTGTTGACTCTGCATGTTTTTTGAATGCGTCGTATTTCCTTTTGTCATCACCCGAACATTCTTGATAACGAGCAATCTCAAAACCACAAATATTAAATGGGGCTGTGCTAGCTTCACTTTTTGATGCGTGACTGGTATCTGTAAGGTCGTGTGTGGCTCTTGCGCTTGAATCACCTATTTTAACCATGTTTTACTCCTTTTTTTGCATTTTTTCCTACAAAATCATCCTGAACTTGTCTATTTTCCGTGAACAGACTATCTCTTACAGTTTTTTTTCTCAACTCTTAAGCTTTTTAGTGAAAAATGACTCTGTACTGGACAAAAAATTTTCTACATCATGCAACCTCCCTATTTTGAGACCCAAAACAGTCTAATAGCTGCCTAAATTTTTCTATAGCTCTCTTTCTTAACAGCACTTCACGTATCAGATCCATACCCACTCTAAATATGCTTATTGCTTTCCTTCCGTGCGTCTTAATTTCTATTGACTCATCTTGCGTTTTGATGTCTCCCGTTCTGTAGGCCCAACAAAAAGCAATTGCACGCACAAATACCAGTTTTTCAATCTTGTCTAGGTCTGTAATATGTGTATCTTCCATTCGAAAACCTCGTGTTTTCAGACAGCCAAATAATGCCTCTATTTCCCAGCGTTTTTTGTACATCTCTAATGCATATTTAAATCTCACGTTGGAAGCTACAATGATTGTGTACCACTACCAGTTTTGTAAACACAAAACTGCGCTTATTTTTTGTAAGTACCTTTTCATTCGCATCGTCTCCACGAGCTATCTAAGGGCTCGCTCACGATGTCTTCATTTCTCTTAAGCTGCACCTCTCTCTTGTGTAGCTTTTTCTTGCTTCTAGTGGGCTCTGATAGTCTCTTTTAGCTATCAGCCACCTTTCGTTGTATATTTTTGCAAATTGTCTCACAACTTCTCTCAGCACTACTTGGTTTTGGAATGTTTTTCCTTCAACCTCTTGTTCTTTCAGTGTCCTGTGAAATCTTTCTGCTGCCCCATTTGTTTCTGGCTGTCTTACGAATCCAAAACTCTCTTCTACTTCCCAGTAGGATAGCTATCAAAAGACAACTGCCAGACTGGGATTAGGATTTATGGCTGTTCTTTCTTTAATTTACTTGCTCGCTGGCTGTTTCCTGGTATAATTGTTTGAAAAAAAGGATGGGGCATGGCAACTGTTGGTACGAATGATTTGAAGTCGGGCATGAAGCTCAAAATTGATAATGAGCCTTTTGGTGTTGTGAGCTGCGAGCTCGTTAAACCTGGTAAGGGTCAGGCGTTTGCTCGCGTAAAGATAAAAAACTTTATTTCTGGGCGTGTATTGGAAAAAACATTCAAGTCTAATGAGAAGTTTGAAATTGCTGATGTTGATGAAAAATCGATGCGTATGCTTTATACGGAGCAAGATGGCGCGGTTTTTATGGACGATAAGTCGTTTGATCAGATTAGCGTCCCCTTCTCCAGTTTGGGCGATAGTAAAAAATGGCTCATGGAAGATACGCTTTTTGATATCGTTCTCTACGAGGGTCGTGTCATTGATGTGCAGGCTCCCAATTTTATGGAGCTTGTGATTACGCAGACGGATCCTGGTTTAAGGGGCGATACGGCTTCTGGTCGTGTCATGAAACCGGCGACTGTTGAGACGGGCGCTGAGGTGCAGGTTCCTATTTTCGTTAATGAGGGCGAGAAAATTAAGGTCGATACTCGCACGGGCAAGTATGACTCTCGCGTCTCGTAAGCTTGTTGTTGCGCGTGCTGAGATGTTTCGTTTGGTACGGGATTTTTTCAGTAGACGCGATGTTCTTGAGGTAGATGTTCCTTCTATTGCTCGGGCTCCCACTATTGATTTGCACATTGAGCCGATGCGTGTGGATGGGGGCTTTCTTATCACTTCTCCTGAATCTGGTATGAAGCAGTTGCTTGCTTGTGGCTCTGGCGATATTTTTCAGATGGGGCATGTCTTTCGCAAGGGCGAAAGGGGGCGTTTGCATCATCCTGAATTCACGATGATTGAATGGTATCGTGTTGGGATGGAATACGAAGTTTTTATTGATGAGGTTTTGGATCTCATTAGTCTGTTTGTTGGGGTAAAGGTGGTGCAGCGGTTTACATATGCTGAGGCTTTTATCCGCCAGGTTGGTTTGGATCCGTTTTCTGCAACTCTAAATGAATTGCGGAATATTGATTGTTTACCAGAGAGCGCGAGGGTGTGGGAGCGCGAGGTGCTTTTACATTATCTCATGGGGTTTGTCATTGAACCGGGTTTTGATCCAGATGTGTTAACGGTTGTTTCGGATTTTCCGACTAGTGAAGCGGCTCTTGCCAAGATTGAAGGCGGTGTGGCGATGCGTTTTGAGGTTTATCACGGCGGTGTGGAGCTTGCCAATGGCTATGATGAGTTGTCTTGTGCTATGGAGTTGCGGGCGCGTTTTGAAAAGAGTAATCGTTTGAGGGATGAAGCGCTGCCGCTTGATGAGGCTTTGCTCGAGGCGATGAAGGGCGGTTTCCCCGAATGTTGCGGTGTTGCTGTCGGTTTCGATCGTTTAATGATGCTAAAGCTTGGCGCTTCTGATGTTCACTCGGTTATAATTTAGATCGCTGCTTCTTTGCCACGATTTCTACTAGTCTAGCCAGAAATTCTTCGTCACTAAGCAAGCGCTTTTTTATTTCGTTCAGTGTCTTATCTATAACGACTCGTTCGTATTTTTTTTCAAAATCTGTTGCTGCTGTTTGTAGGGTTTTCTCCATTCCTGTTAACAGGGTTTGCCGTGATTCTAGTTCTTTTCTGTGTTGTTCCATGTGCTCTGCTAGGGCTTTTATTACAAGTCTTGCTCGAACATCTATATAAGAATTTCTCGTGTTTTGTTCGTTCTTTAGCGGTGACAGGGCTTTTTTTGGGCTTGGTAGCTCTTTATCTTTAATTATGTAGGGTTTTGAAAGGCTAGTGCCTTGCGTTGATGCGGCCATATTTTTCTCCTGGTTGATAGATATATTGTGTCACGATCTCCAGCCCTTTCTCGTAGGAGTTCTTGTTTGTTTGTGAGTAGTACCCGGCGAGTTCGTGTATGATTTTTTCTCTCACTATTTGGAGCTTGATAGATGATGGGTGGAGTTCTAGGTCTCCGTTTAGTACGGTTTTTGGGTCAGGAAGGGCGATTGGTTTATATTTTTTTTGGAATGTGATTCGCCAGACTTTTTCTTTCTTGTCGTAGTTAAGTGGCCAGGGGTGCTGCATGCAAAAATTGATCAAATCACTCTCTTTTTGACTGCTGCAAGCCATTTGATAGGATGTTATGGGCATGCCTTTTTTTTCTAATGTCTTATGTATGGAGTAGTTTAGATAGTTTGCTGCGAGTAGGGAGTTTGGGGCGAGTATTTCAGAAAGTTTTTCCTTGTCTTCTTCTTCGTAAAGAAGGGGGATGATGCCGCTCCCCGCTAAAAGGTTTGCCTGTATTATGCCTATTTCTATTCGTGCTAATGCATCCAAGAGTAGGCTTTTTCCCATTACAGATGTTTTCTTTGTTCTCAGCTCTTCTTTGCTTATCATCGCTTTTGAAATGGGGTCTATCATGTCATAAAAATAATGGAATGTCACTGCGGATTGGCATAGGCTTTCTAACAAATTTAGATCGTAGGGATGGGAGGTAAGTGAAGCAAAGGTTGAGGAAAATCGGTCGTAGAGCTCCTGAGGCAATCTTTCTTTGTTTAATGGGTCTTCTAATGTATGGTTATTGAGTTCTCTGATGTTTTTGGGTGCAAAGAGTAGGTAGGCTAATTGTACGTTTTTTTTCTTTTTTCTTATGGTTGGAGTTTTTAGATAGTAATTCACGATGCTTCGCAAAAAATTGATGTCTGCGCTTCTCTTTGCCCCATGCCTTAAGGGTTCATCATTTCTTCCGGGTTTCATTAATAATCCCGGCAGCTCTTTCAGCCCTTTTCGCAATAACGGGTAGGACTCTTGAAGGTAGAATAATTGCATCGCTTCGTAGCAAGCGAATCGATTTACCTGAGGAGAGTATCCTTCAAATTCTAATAATTTGCTGCGAGCTTCTGCGCAATACTTTGCTGACTGTTTGATTAGTGCGCCTGTTTTTTCGTTCAGAAGAACCATTTTACTATCTATTTCTCTGAGCTTTCCAAGCACTCCGATATGCATGGCTGAAACTTGTCGAGAAATTGTGATCAATTTTTCTTCTAAGGCAACTTGGTTTCTTGCAACTGTGCTCAGCATTCCGGTTATTTCATTCAGTCGCTCTATCATTATTTTTTGATTCTTTAATACTGGTACGAGTTCTTCTCTAAGCACTTCTCGGATCATTCCTTTCATTCTCAATGTAGAG
>JAJFMI010000205.1 GCA_021772235.1 Chlamydiota bacterium | reverse complement strand
AGAGGCAAAGGCAAGAGCTCCGTTTTGGTGAGTGTAATAAAGCGGTTTTTCGCCCCATCGATCCCGACCAAGAGTGAGCTTTTCTTCTTTTTTATCCCAGATGCCAAAGGCGAACATACCGTCAATTTTTTTTAAGTATTCAATGCCAAACTCAATAAATGCGTAGAGAAAAATTTCTGTATCACAAGAAGTCTTGATTTGGTAACCGCGAGCTAGGAGCTCTTTTTTTAGAGATAGAAAATCGTAAAGCTCTCCATTAAATACGATGACGTAATGTTTATATTGGAGAGGTTGATGACCCTTTTCTTTATCACGTATTGCCAAGCGTCTGCTTCCCAAGCCAATGTTTTTTTCGCAGAAAATTCCTTGCTGATCCGGACCCCTGTGTCGAATTTTTTCACAGGAGCTATTTAGTAGACTTTTTCTATCGTGATTGAGGGGGTGATTTTCAACAATTCCTGTAATACCGCACATATTATTGGGTCTTCTTTTTTTCAATTATTTTTCTATCGAGGGGAGCATAGGGAGATTTTTTAAATCGGAGGTAGTCCAAATCATCTCGCTGACTTTTTTTATCATGGTTATGAACGTTATGATCATGCAGACGATAAACATATAAGGGTTTTTCAATAAAAACGACATGTTTGGGATCAGCCAGCATCTCAAGCATGGGATAGATATAGGCGCTATCGCCCGATGCGCGGATCTGTTGACCTGATGCCCGCAGAAAATCATTTGGGTTAATGTAGTCCCAAAGCCATCTGCGAAATGTTTTGAGATGGAAACAGCGAAAACCATCTTGGCGAAAAGAGCGTTCTTTCCATACTTTTTCAGAATATTTTGTATTTACTGTGCTCTTATCAGAAAAATACCCGAGCTGCTGATTTTGATAGGGGCGAAAATCGACTAAGGCGTTTCCGTAGGTCATGATCGTATCAGGGTTTTTATAGTGCTGGGAGAGTGTTTCTAAGGCAAAAGGAAGAAGGTAATCATCGCCATCTAAAAAACAGACAACGGCATTTTTATTTTTCACCTTAGCGACACCTTTTGCTAGTGCATGGACTTGGTAGTGGCGAGAGGTGAGAAACTCTATCTTGCCATTCACACTTTTTAGTAGCTGCTTGAGTTCCTCTTTCTCTTTTTCTCTATATTGAGAGTTATCGTCAACATAGATTACAGAGTAGGGGTTGGCGCTCTGTTGCGCCTGAATTGAGGTGATGCAATCTTTTGCAAATGGCAGCGCCTTTCTTCCACTAATTACAATTTGAAATTCTAGGCTGTCTTTTTTTGAGAAAGTCTCTATCATGAACGATATGATATTTATGCGGTGGAAAAAAGAAAAGTTTTTTTCCTTTATTTACCCTCTTTTCAAAGAGAAAAAAGTTGCGCTCTCACTTCTTTTTTTACTGGGTGTGATGTGGACTCTGCGTGATATTGTCACCCTTTTTGCTCTTCGAGATTTGATTGATGCAATTGGAAGAGAAACGAGAAGTCAATCTGCCTTGATACGATTTGTATTAATCGTTGTCTCCTCTTGGGGGTTTATGGAGTTATCCATGCGAATTCAGGGGCATTTAGCGCTCAAAACCTTTCCAGATATTCGTCTATTTCTTCGTCGTAAAATGATCGCAACAATTCAAGGCTATTCTCAAGAGAATTATCCGCCATTTTCATCTGGGGAGGTAACGAAAAAAGTGCTTAACGTAAGTGAGGGTGTAGAGAGAATCATGCGTTCAATTTTGATGACGTTTGTGCCAATGTGTTCAATGATTATCTTTTCACAAGCAATTCTATGGAACATAGAACCTCTGTTGGGCTTTTTTTTTGCAGCGTGGGTGGTGGGGCATTTTGCAATTACCTGGAAAACACTATTTTCATCGATCGACAAGACGGCTGCATTTGCAAAAGCAAAATCGAGGGTAGAGGGAAGAATTGTAGATATGTTCTTAAACATTCACACCGTGCAATCCTTTCACAGAGCAAAATATGAGAATGAATATTTGCGCTCTTTTGAAAACAAGGAACTTTTTTCTGAGAAACAAGCAGAGAGATATATGGAAAAAATTCGACTCGCTTTAGGGCTCTCGAGTATTTCTGTCCTAGTCATCACTCTATTTACAAGTTTTTTCATGTTGAATAATGGACGGATTACAATAGGTGATATGGCACTTAGCGTTGTGATGCTGCTAAATATCACTGGATATATGTGGTATTTGAGCATGGAATGCATACGGAGTTTTCAGGAGTATGGCTTGGTAAAAGAGAGTTTTGTAACCCTTTTTCAAAATTCTCACGACTCAACCTCTCGAACAAAAAAACTCAATGCCTCCAAGCCGACACTTCTGATTCAAGAGCTGGTCCATACTTTCAAAGAGAATAAGTCGGTGATTAACATTCTTAATTTAAGGGTAGATCCGCAAGAAAAACTTGCCATTACGGGACTTTCAGGCTCTGGGAAGAGCACACTTTTTAATCTCATCTTAGGTCACTATCAAGTACAAGCGGGGCAAATTTATATTGGGGGTGAAAATGTCAAAGAGCTCTCTTTGGATTCACTAAGAAATCAGATAGCGTTTGTCCCGCAACAGCCACTACTTTTTGATCGAAGCATCAAAGAGAACATTCTTTATGGAAATCCAGAGGCATCAGAAGAAGAACTTCACAAAGTAGTTGAAATAGTAGGTCTTACA
>JAJFMI010000204.1 GCA_021772235.1 Chlamydiota bacterium | reverse complement strand
TTGCACGTTTCGCTGGCCGATGAAGCCGTCTGTATTGGTGATGCTCCTGCAATTAAATCCTACCTGCGTATTCCAAATATACTCTCCGCATGCGAAATTACTGGCGCCGACGCCATCCATCCCGGCTACGGATTTTTGAGTGAAAACCCAAACTTCGCATCCATTTGCGAAAGTTCAGGTCTCACCTTTATCGGCCCCACGTCAGAAACCATCTCGCTACTTGGTGATAAATCCAATGCTAAAGCGATCGCCCGTTCCGTTAAATGCCCCGTCATTCCCGGTTCAAAAGGCATTGTACCCAACATAAAAGAAGGCTTGAAAGAAGCTGAAAAAATTGGGTATCCCGTTATGATCAAAGCCGTTGCAGGTGGTGGAGGAAAAGGCATCCGCATGGCACATGATGAAACCGACTTTATCCGCCAATTTACAGCCGCGCGTACAGAAGCCGAAGCCTCTTTCAATAACCCTGACGTTTACCTAGAAAAGTTCATTGAAGATCCGCGCCACATCGAAGTTCAAATTGTTGGTGATAAATATGGCAATTACGTGCATCTCGGAGAGCGCGACTGCACTATTCAGCGCCGCCGACAAAAACTTATTGAAGAGTGCCCTAGTCCAGTTATTACCCCCCAGCAGCGCAAAAAAATGGGAGAGGCCGCAGTCAACCTTGTTAAAGCCGCAAAATACCATACCGTTGGAACAGTAGAATTCCTCCTTGATAAAGCAGGTCACTTCTATTTTATGGAAGTGAACACGCGCATTCAAGTTGAGCATACAGTTACAGAAGAATGGACAGGAATTGATCTGGTAAAAGAACAAATCCGTCTAGCTATGGGCGAGAAATTGGCTCGTAAACAGAAAGAAATTCAGTTTGATGGCCATGTTGTCCAATTCCGGATCAACGCAGAAAACCCCTCCAAAAACTTTGCGCCTTCGCCAGGGCATCTTGAATATTTTATTACACCTGGTGGCCCTTCCGTTCGTGTTGATACCTCATGCTATAGCGGCTATAAAATTCCCCCCAACTATGATTCCCTTATTGCTAAACTTATCGTGAAAGGGAAAGATCGCAAAGAAGCGATGGCGACAGGAGCACGCGCCTTGAAAGAATTTCATATTGGTGGAGTGCATTCGACCATTTCATTTCACAAATACATGCTCAAAAACGAAGTCTTTAAATCGGGGAAATTCACTCTAAAATTCATTGACGAACTGCTAGAAGAAGAGCCTATTTTTGAAGAAGAAGAACTCCACGTGTAAAGGAATAATACTAGCTGGTGGTTCTGGCACACGTCTTTATCCTTCAACACTTGTCACAAGTAAACAACTGCTTCCCGTTTACGACAAGCCGATGATTTACTACCCGCTATCCGTACTTATTCAGGCGGGTATACGCGAAATACTCATTATCTCTTCACCTCATGATTTGCCTCGTATTGAAGAACTTTTTGGCGACGGCAACCATCTTGGATTAAAACTCTCTTATGCCCCGCAACCTGCGCCAAATGGCATTGCAGAAGCATTTATTATTGGCGAAAAATTTATTAATGGCGATCCTGTTGCACTCATCTTGGGAGACAATCTTTTCACCGGACCACATCTGCAAGCTCTTGTGCAAAAAGCTGCTGAAACGACCTCTGGAGCAACGGTTTTTGGTTATGAAGTACAAGATCCTTCTCGTTACGGTGTCATTGCTTTTGATGAAAATGGCAGGCCAAAAGAGATTATTGAAAAACCGAAAAACCCGCCTTCACGCTATGCGGTAACCGGACTCTACTTTTTCGATCACAATGTTGTGAATATTGCTAAAACCCTCAAGCCTTCATCTCGCGGCGAATTGGAAATTACCGATGTCAATCGCGTCTACCTGCAAAACAGTAAACTCAATGTAACTATAATCGATCGGGGATATGCCTGGCTTGATACTGGTACCGCAGATGCACTGCATAAAGCATCTGCTTATGTGCAGACATTGCAAGAGCGCCAAGGAATACAAATTGGCTGCATTGAAGAAGAAGCATATAAAATGGGTTTCATAAATGAAGATCAACTCCTCCAACTAGCAGAACGCTACTCTAGTAACTCCTACGGCCACTATTTATCAAATTTGGCTCCCGGTAAAGTGTTGACAAAGTCTTGATAAATCATTTACAATCGCCTCCATAAACACAATTCCTTTAGGAGGGAAATTATGGTAACTAATTATGGACCAATAGCTGCAAAAGGATTAGCAGCTCTTACAGCGGTAGCATTGGCAAATCGTGAGCTTGGAGAGGAAAAAACAGTACTTTGGGATTGCAATACAGCAGCTCATGTAGTAACTTTTCTAGCAGCTAACCTATTGTCTAGAAAAAATCTTGTTTGCAATCAAGTTGCAACAGCAGTACAAATTTATGCTGGACTAACACTTGTTAAAACAGCTATTGAGAATTATGCTCCTAGCAAAGCTAAAAAGTGGACAGCTGATTACATGAAGCCACTACTTAATCTTACCGCTGGTGCTGCACTTGCAACAGTTTTTGCAAAACGCAATATCAATATCAATAAGTTCATCTAGATCTTAATTAGGGATAGGGCGCTTGCGCTCTATCCCAACTTCCAGGCTTTCTTTTTCTTTTTGCCTGGAGCCCTTCCATAGACAGCTTCGTGTAAGTTTTGGATTGCCATAAAGGCCGAAGGATCCTCACGTAAAACAATCTCTTTTAAATCAGATAGATCCAATCTCTCTACAATTACATATAAAATTTGGCGATCATCACCTGAATAGCCGCCTTTGCCATGCATAACAGTTAAACCCAGCTTAAGTTCTTCCATAATCACTTTCTTAATCTTCTCAGGAAGGGAAGAGATGATCATCACAGACTTCACTTCATCAAGGCCGACAATGACCATATCCATCGTTTTAAAGGCGACGACGTAGGTCATAAGCGAGCGTAGAGCAATATGCCAATCCTTAAAAATCAGACCGTATGCGGCAAATACAAAGATGTTAATGAAGAGCACTACTTGCCCAACAGTAAAGCCCTTTTTGCGGTTGATGATAATCGCCATGATTTCCGTGCCATCGAGGCAGCCGCCATGACGAATAATCAATCCCACACCCATGCCTAAAATTACACCACCAAAGAAAATCACTTCCAGGGGATCGCCAATAAAAGGAGGTAGGAGTATTTCGATAAAACTCAAAAAGAGAGCGAAAAGGAGTACTGCAATGAGAAACTGAATGACAAATGTTTTGCGAATAAATTTATATGCGAGATAGAGAAAGGGGGCATTGAGAACAATTAAAAGAGGGGAGATCAAGTTGTCGCCAAAAAGTCGCCCGAAAATCAGCGCAACCCCAATAATGCCACCATCAATTAGATAGTTAGGAACAAGAAAAGTACGAATAGAGAGAGCTGCCAAAAAGGCACCGATAGCCATCCACAAATAGGTAATTACTTTTTGTTTAGGCGTTTTTGCTACAGTATGTCCAACCATGAGCTTAGTGTACTAGAAAACGGTATAAAAAGTGTAAACGAGACTGATAAAGTTTGCGCTATTGCGCCCTGTTGCCGTAAACCAGACACCAGCTACCATTCCCATATCTGGAGTGAGATTGTATTCGATTGCGGGAGCAAAACTCAATTGATCACCCGATGGACCGCCAACAGAAAAGGGGATGCCATCAGCGTCACGCCCTTTTTTCCCCGAAAAACTACTCTTATTAAAATACGTATAGACTGCGTCACAAGCAAAAACCCATTGCTGCGTAATGCTATACTCATACCCGACATCGATTCCCCAAGAGTTTCCCGGTTTTACTTTGCCATCCGTACCAAAACCACCACCGTATGCATTGAAATTATCTACATGTGTTGGAGTGGTGAAGGTATAAACCAAATTTGTTCGCATCGCTGTGGGATGCAATTTATTCCACCAAAAGATTTTTGAAAAATTAAGAGAAAAAGTTGTGTTGTAGGAGCCGCCACCAGTAGCATCGATACCCCCCTTTGAGGGATCAAGGTTGTCATATTTACCTGTCGGAAAAGTTTCGCTAATTGCTAAACGGACTTTTGGGATGTAGGGTGTCTCTCTTTGAATCTGAAATCCTAAACCCATGCTTGAGTCTTCAGAATAACCCGTCCATTGATCATTTTGTCGATTAAAAGCGGCAGAGAAAGTCCCAAAAGTATCAAGCCAGTTCGTAATTCCCGTTTCGAAATAGAAAAGGGGATTGAGATTTAAGATATTGGGAATGTTTTTGCTATTGCGATCATCGTTATAAGAGGCGTGAGTGACCGTTGTAAAAAAATAGGGTTGAAGAAGCATCATCCCGGGATCTACATTAGAGGCGCTACCCGTTAAAAGAGGACCTGAATACCAAGGCACAAACATCTTTTGCGCGATCTCAAAATCCTCTTGAGCAGAACGGATTTCACTCTCAATGACCTCTTGCGAAGGGGGGGTGTAATCTTCTTCTGCCGACAGAAAAAGTGTGCAAATAGTAAAAAAAAGTACTTTTCTCATGAAGAGGATGTTACAAAAACAAACTTTTGTTATCAAGAAAGAATGAGTAATATTGAAGGTCAAAGTCCCGAAGAAATGAAAGCCTATCAGCAGGATTTTCAGCAGAGCATAGGGATATTTCGCGAATCCTTGGAGGCGTATTCAAAAACAGATAAAAGTTTTTATGCCAAACAAGAGACGCTAAAGGAGTCGATGGGTGAATCTAAACAGGTTATGGATCAGCTTACACCCCTTTTTGGCAAAGAAATACAGAAACAGAAAGCGCAATTTGATCAAGATTATGACGCTTTTTCCAAAGAAGACACGCCGCAAAATGCCTTAAAGCTGCAAGAAGACCTTAACGGAATAGAAAGTTCGTTCAAATAAGCTTGGCGGCTCAGGTTCTTTTCTCAATACCTGAAGCTGGCCATCAGCTGTTAATTGACGTAGGTCGAAATAGAACGGTGGATCTCCTCCTGGAGCACCTAGTGAAAAACGTACAGCGTCGAGCTTTTTAAATTTCATCACATCTTCAGAAATAAAAGCAGCAGCAGGAGTTGCTACAGTATGATTGCCAATTATTAACATCTGGTTTTCGACTTTTATTCCATCTACTCTTTGAATCAGAGAACCATTACCCGTTGGAATAAATTGACTTGGATCTTTCTTGAAAATCTTATGAGTCTCTACGAGGTTTTGAATTTTTGCAGCGACTTGGTCTACACTGCGAAGTGGTCCATTTCGCGATTGCACAACATTGACAAAGCCAATAATTTCTTCCCCTTGGCGCAAACGTAAAGGTTGATAGGGGTCACAGCTTTTGTTTTTCTGCAGAATCTCATAGGTAATTGTTGCTTGATCATTAATCGAAATATCAGATGTTTGCTTGAGAGCTTTTGTAATGATCTCGTAAGCTTGTTCGTGCGTTGGGGGAGGTGGTTGGTGAATCATAATTAAATAAAAGTGCGCGGGAGACGAGACTCGAACTCGCAA
>JAJFMI010000203.1 GCA_021772235.1 Chlamydiota bacterium | reverse complement strand
CTGCAGTTCACGCCGAACGGTTTCGCGCTCCTCTTTGGTTAAGCGTTCTCTTTTACGATTATATTTTTTTAATGCGGTAAGGAATATTTTTTTGCACTTGCGAATTGATCTGAATCTCATAGAGGCATGTTAGATTTAAATGAAGAGATTGTCAAGAGTGCAAATTTGCACTCATGCATCGCCGCTATCTATGAGACGGATTTTAAATGTGGCGGCGCTGTTTGAGATTTCCATCCAGCAAGGAAAGGGGGAGTTTTCATGGAAGTAGAGTTCAAGAAATTTACCGGCAAGCTCTGTACCATCATCGGGCCACCGTGCTTTATAGGCTTTAGTCTCTGTTTTCGGGAGTTTTTTGCCGTTTTGGACTAGCGGAGGATTCCAAATCTTGCGCATGTCTAGTCCTTCTTGCGGAGGAGCGCCAATGCGTTTGCGCTCTTTTTCCCTGATCGGTGTGAGTGAAAGGACAATGAGATCGGTAAAAAGCTGTTCTGCGGAAGAGGTGAGCGAGGCGTTGCGTTGTGGTGAGTAGATATTTGTGCAGGTGCCTTTTTCTAAATTGATTTCATAAAGGAGGTGAGATGTAGCGCCTTTTGCGCCATCACGGTACCAACGGCGCCAAGCAATTTTTTTTGCTTTATGGCTAGGCAAGCTGATTTCTTCTAGGACGAGGCGTTTATCAGAGAGAGATTGGATGCGCATAAACGAAACGAGTTTGCTCTGCTCTGTTACTACATATTGCCCCTCATGGGCATTTTCAAATCGCTCTTTTATGGTCATGGAAAAGAGGGGAAGCGCAAGTAACGTGAGAAGAATCAAGCGTATCATGCGTTCATTTTACTGGATTGTTTCTAAAAGATCTACTTCGAGTGTCGCGTGGTGTATATTATATTTTTCTTTTAACATGGAATGCGCGCGCTTTAGCGTGGGGCTAATCTCGTCGGCGCGCAGGTGGCAGGAGAGGGAGTTTTGTCCTTGCGCAACTGTCCAGATGTGTAGGTCGAAGACGGCGCGCACGCCCGGCAGGTTCAAAAATTCTTTCTCTACTTCTTCAGGGTTGATCTCTTCAGGCGCGCCCTCCATTAATATAGTGGTGGTCTGCTTGATAATTTTTGCCGAGGTGAAGAGGATGGTTGCTGCAAAGAGTATTGAAATAATCGGATCAACAATATCGTAGCCGGTCCACATGATGATAATCCCTGAGGCAATAACGCCGATGCTGCCAAGTAGATCGCCTATGACATGGAGAAATGCCGCTTTCACGTTGAGGTTCTCTTTATGATGTGCGTGCAAGACTTTCATCATGGCGATATTGGCAAGAAGACCAATTGTGGCCACGATAAATACCATGAGGCCTTTGACTTCTTCAGGGTGAAACATTCGGGTGATCGCTTCGTAAACGATGATGATGCAAAGAATCCAAAGTGTGATGCTGCTCGCAAGAGCACCTAGAATTTCTGCGCGGCGGTAGCCAAATGTCATTTTTGCATTTTTTGGCCGCAACCCAATTTTCATAGCAATGATGCTAAGAAGGAAGGCGCCGACGTCGGTAAACATATGCAAAGCGTCGGAGATGAGGGCAAGAGAGTTGGCAAGGTAACCGAAGAGGAACTCTAGCAGCATGAAGATGATGGCGATGAAAAGGGCGATTTTTAAAGCGCCTCTCTCTTTTATTCCTTTTTCTTCAAAGCTATGGATTTCAAAGTGGCAATTCATACTTTTTTTCTATATAGAAATTTATAAGAGGTTACAATGAAAAAAATTCTATTTTATTTGATATTGGTTGCAACTCTGCCAGGATGTACTTCTGAATCAAATAGCCCTTCTGGAGAAGTCACTAAGAGTAATTGGCAGGAAAAAGTCTCTGTTCTAGACCAAGCTATTATTCGAAAACAGAATTTAAGTGATCTCTATCGCGCAAAAGCAACGCGTGCAAAAAATCAAGGCGATCGCTTGCAATTCAATCCAAATAATTTAGGCGATGCACGTCGTTATTGGAATATTGCGGATTATTACAATGAGCAAGCAGATCAACTTGATCAAGAAATTGTTGTCTTGGAGCAGGAGAAACAGAGCGTTTTGGATCAATACAATGAGGGAAAACCCCTTGCTATGGTAAAAGATTCATGGTATTTTGCATGGCATGAATGATGCAATAGATGCGATTTTTGCTCCCTCGATAAAGGGTAGCGATCTTCCCGAAGATGCGACTTATTTAGGGTTGTCATTATCCATGATTGGAAAAATCTCCTTATTGATTACGGGTTTGAGTTCTTGGATCTGTTTTGGAGGTGCCCTCTACTCTTTAACGCAGCGAAAAATTTCTCTTCGCCACGACGCGACGCTTCTTTTTCTCTCTAGCTCTTTAGGTTATCTCACGATTTCCTTTGTCAAGAGAGTGCGCCACTACGACCAGAGAGGCAGTATCATCTCTTATAAGAAAGAGATTCGCAATCGACTGAAAACTGAAGAAGGACAGAAAACCTTGCTGAAGTTTATTAAGACCAAGCATGGTTGGAAAAATATACGTGAAGGAAGAATTTTGGAAGCCAGCGAAAAAACAGAGGTGTTGCGTCTTACCTTGAGGCATGAAAATTTCTTTAGTGCTGTTAAGGAGTATTCTGAGCTGGACATTTCTGTAATAAATGAGCTTTGGGAGGCTTGGTCTTCTCAAAAAACTATTCTTGAACTTTTTGAGCAATGTGATTTTGCAATACTTGAAAATGTGCTTCCAAATGTTTATACAGATTTAAAGGAAAGAAAGACTAAGTGGGATGAAGCAATTCAACCGGTGCAAAGGGCTTATGATGCCTACCGCAATCAGACGCGGAGAGATCCTTCCCAAGAATGCTCAGAAAAACAAAGGCAGCTCATCACAGCATTTGAGTATGAAGTGCTACTAGATAAGCTAAAAGATCTTAAGAACGATTTTTCTTGTAGGTCGATCGAATTTTTCTAGCTTATCCTGTGAGATCATGCTATGCTTCTACTCGGGAACAATCTGAATTATGATCGGAAATTTAATAAAAATTCTAGCAAACAGTAGTAGTGCACTTCCTGCAAATTTAGATGTGGGAGGCGCCTCATTCTATATGCAAAGTAGTGGCGTTAGTGGGTTTGAAATCGCCTGCCTTGTCATCTTTGTTTTAGCGGTTATTCATACGCTTCTTGCAAATAAAATCTCTCTTATCTCACAAAAAATCGCGGAGCGTCATCGAAGAAAACGGGCACGCCCTCCTGGTTTTGATCCTACTTTCCCTGAAAATGATGCCAAAGACAAGAGTTTTGCTGCGGAAATCCTGCACTTTCTTGGCGAAGTTGAAGTGATTTTTGGTATTTGGGTGATTCCTCTTCTCCTTGCTTTTTCCTTCTTTTATGACTGGGGTACGGCAGTCAACTATATTGACGGTCGCAACTTTACTGAACCTGTTTTTGTTGTAGTTGTGATGTGCCTTGCGGCGACTCGCCCGATTGTGAAATTGGCAGAGCAAATGCTCGCCTTTATTGCAAAACTAATGGGGGGATCTCTCGCTTCTTGGTGGTTTGTGATCTTGACAATTGGCCCACTTCTCGGTTCTTTAATTACTGAAGCTGGCGCGATGACACTTTCTGCTCTACTTCTTGCTAATAAATTCTATCAGTTTCAACCTTCAAAACGTTTCTCCTATGCGACGATCGGTCTGCTTTTTGTGAACGTTTCTGTTGGGGGGGTTCTAACGAATTTTGCAGCGCCTCCGGTTTTGATTGTCCACAGTAGCTGGGATTGGTCAACAAGCTATATGTTCTCTTATTTTGGCTGGAAAGCTGTTACTGGAATTTTGCTGGGGAATTCGCTCTACTTCTTTCTCTTTAGAAGAGAGTTGCGTGTCCTCGATAAGCGTAGAAAAAGTGCTAAGTTGAAAGGAAATGAAATTGAGGATGCCAAAGCACCACTTTGGATTAGCTTGATCCATGTTCTTCTGCTCTTCTGGTGTGTTGTGAATGCCGAATACCCTGCTATTTTTATCGGAACATTCTTGCTCTTTTTAGGTTTTCACCAAGCGACTTCGCCTCATCAATACCCGCTGCATTTGAAACGCCCAATTTTGGTCGGATTCTTCTTAGGAGGTTTGGTGATTCATGGCGGTTTACAAGGTTGGTGGATTACGCCATTATTGGGAGGGCTTAAAGAGGGTCCACTCATGCTTGTTGGAACGGTTCTAACAGCATTTAATGATAATGCAATGGTGACCTATCTTTCTAGCCTTATTCCAACTTTAACGGAAAGTATGAAGCAAGCAATTATGAGTGGTGTCGTTGTTGGCGGTGGTCTTACCGTTATTGCGAACGCTCCCAACCCCGCGGGTCAAATGCTCTTGCGCAAATATTTTAAAGATGGTGTTTCTCCGATGCGTCTTTTTGTTGCCGCTTCTATTCCTACTTTGATTATGTTCGCGGTTTTTTATTACGGGCTTAATTTTTCAGCAAGTTCGGCTCTTACCTATTTGGGGCGGACTTTCTCAGTCGGATCCTAGAATAGAAAGTTGCGCCTCCATCTTCGTTATTGTTTACCCCTATCGATCCACCCATCATTTTTGAATATGCGGTGCAAATTGAAAGTCCTAATCCGCTGCCCTCTCCTTTTTGAAAAGTTTGCAGTTGTGAGTATGGTTCAAAAATCCGTTTTTTTGCTTCCGGAGGCACCCCTGGTCCTGAATCTTTTACAGCAATCTCAAGCATAAATTCATTATTTGAGAGGGGGATATAGTTTAAATAAAAATTAATAGATTTCTCATGTGGGGTGAATTTCAATGCGTTGTCTGTAAGGTTGAAGATGATTTGTGCTATTTTACTATAATCGCCAATAATGACTTCGGGAATTCGTTCATCTACATAAGAAACAAAGTTGATTTTTTTTAATTTTGCTCGGTTTGCAGTGAGGGATGTGACTTCATCAACCCAAGGATGCAGTTTGAACTCGACTTCATTAAGTTCAATGTTTCCTCCTTCAAGACGAGTAATCGCAAGAAGGTCTTTTGTCAGATTAAGAATGTGCGCTGCAGAGGATTGGATTGATTCTATTGTTTGTTTATCCTCACCTTCTGTTTTATTCTCAAGCAGAAGAGTGCTAAATCCCATGATGGCATTTAGGGGATTTTTGATTTCATGACTTACATGATGAAGGAGCCGCTCGCGGTTTTCGCTTGTTGACTGCATTTGAATTTTTGCTGTTTCAAGAAGGACTGTAAGACGTATGTAGCGACTTACAAGGTAGATTACGAGGAGGGTCGCTGCGGAGAAAAGCACAATTAGAATAAATAATTCACTTGAAAAATTTATTCCTGCATCCAGCAGAGATTTGTTTTTGGCTATCAGGATATTCCAAAGACTGATCTGTACCGAAAGTACAGCGAGGGCAAGAGGAACAATTGCCCAAGAAGCAATCTTTCCTTCTCTTGTATAGGAAAGAGTGGCTAGATAGATCCCACTTCCTAAAATCATAAAACCAATTGCTGTATGGTAAGCCATAAGGGTTTCTGTAGAGTAATAGCAAACAGAATTAGTGCTGACCATGGGCATTAAAAACAAATAACCTAATAGAGATATTACTCCTAAGGAAAAAATAATCGCCGTCCCGCAACTTGCAATCCAATTACGAATACTTTCTTTGTTTGACACAATAAATATTAAGCAAAGTGCTGCTAGGACAAAGCAGAGTGCTGTATTTGGGGCCATTCGACCCGTAAAATGAACAAGAGAGTTGGGTGGAGTATCAAATAAGAGATTATCAATTTTTAAATTGATTCCAAAGAAATATTCAAATAGTGTTAATTCACCAATAATGAGGGGAATTAGGGATAAACACCTGACAGACCACTGTTGATTTAGGGTTAGTAAAAAGAGTGCTAAGCCTAAAATTGCAAAGCAGAAGCCCGTATTGAACATCATTGGCGTACAGCGTGGAATTAGTTCAGTGAGCAGCTTAATTTCAAAGTACCAACCAAATAAATTGGTAATACCCATCAAAAAAATGATGATAGAAAAAACTCTTATCGTCAATTTTATGTTATGTTGAATTCTCATATAAATATCTATTTAATTTGTCTTGTCTATGATTGCAATCATTTTTACTTTTTAGTTATACTCGTGCATATGTTGGAGATCGAAAACCTCACGTTTAGTTTTTCTGAAAAGGAATTGATCCAAGGCTTATCTCTTCATGTAAAGAAGGGCGAAAAGATTGCTCTTTTAGGTCCTTCTGGGAGTGGAAAAACCACACTTTTTAAATTAATAACTGGTCTGCATCCACTGCAAAATGGGAAAATCCTTGTTGATGGAATCCCTCTCGAAAAAGGACAAAATCAGATCAGTTATATGATGCAAGAGGATCTCTTATTGCCATGGCGTACAGCAATCAAAAATGCTCTTTTACCATGCGAATTTACAAAAGCTGATTTACGAGAGGAAGCGGAGCAGATTTTTTCTCAAGTGGGTTTAACGGGATATGAAGAGTACTATCCTCATGAACTGTCTATTGGTATGCGCCAGCGTGTTGCTCTTACGCGCGCGCTTTTGCTAAAGCGCCCTCTGCTTATTTTGGATGAGCCATTTTCTTCTGTTGATTACAATCGAAAACAGGATTTAATTAAACTTGTGAGTGAAATGGTAGAGCGTTACCACTTAACCCTTCTTTTCATCACGCACAATCCAGATGAAGCGAAACAGCTCTCAGATAAAGTCTATCAATTGAAAGAGGGGTGTTTGCATGTTGGGTAAATCTCTGCTGATGCCTTCCCCTTATGCGGTTTTTGAGCGATTGATCCATCACTTTCCTCAATTTGCCTATCACTTATCGGCAACGGTTTTGGAGATGATTTTAGGAATGGGCCTTGCTGCTCTGATCGCCTTTCCATTGGGCTATTTGATGGCGCGTTTTAAAACAGTAGGAATGACTTTGCAGCCGCTTTTTTTATTAGTGAAGTGTATGCCAATGTTTGCCTTAGCTCCCATTATGTTGCTTTTTTTCGGTTGGTCACTGATCAGTATTGTCATTCCAACGGCGCTAATGATTATCTTTCCACTGACAATCAATATCTATCGTGGGCTGCTCAATACAAAAAAAAGTTACCTGGAATATTTTCAAGTGCACGGAGCCAGTTCATGGCAGACATTTTGGAAGCTCAAGTTTCCCTTTGCGATGCCCTATATTTTTTCAGGTCTCCGTATTTCTGCTGGTCTTGCCGCTATGGGCGCAATTGCAGGGGAGTGGGCAGGAGCGCAGCGCGGTTTAGGAATTTATCTGCAGGAGTGTCGCTTTCAATTTGATCTAGAAGGTGTTTTCGCTACACTCTT
>JAJFMI010000202.1 GCA_021772235.1 Chlamydiota bacterium | reverse complement strand
AAATATTCATCTTCTTGAGGTTCTTCATAAGAAGATTCGCGCTCATCCGGAACACCATAACCGTGACTTTCCCGAACAAGATAAGGAGGACGATAGAGAGATGCTAAACTTTCACTTGCTTGTGATTTTCCTTCCTGTGCTTCCGGTTTTTGAGCAGCGCGCGATAAATCCGCCCGGCAGTAAGGACAAAAAATGGCGTCATAACTGACATTCCCTTCGCAATTAGGACAAAGCTTCTTTTTTTGCGTCATTTCCATCTAGCCCTATCCTAATCCATTATTCCCATCAAAACAAGCCCTTTTAATTGACAACCACAATGAATGGGGTATAATTAGTTGTTATGAGCGAAAAAAAATTTGACATAGCGATTATTGGTGCGGGACCAGGTGGTTACGTCGCCGCAATTAAAGCTGCGCAAGCGGGCAAAAAAGTCGCGCTTATTGATAAAAGCCATCTAGGCGGCACCTGCCTGAACGTCGGCTGCATCCCCACAAAAACTCTTCTTTCCAACGCGACTCTTTATCACAAGATGAAGATGGCAAAAGAGTATGGCATCAACACTGGCGAACTTTCTGTTGATTATGGACAGATGAAAAATCGAAAAGATTCCGTTGTGAAAAAATTACGTGGCGGCATTGAAGGACTGCTCAAAGCGAACAAAGTCACTCTCTTTTCAGGTCACGCTAAATTTGTTTCGCCAAAAGAAATCAAAGTAGGCGAAGAGCAACTAATAAAATTTGATAAAGCGATCATCGCAACGGGCTCAGAACCAGTAGACATCCCCGCCTTTCCCTGCGATCACAAAAACATCCTCAATTCTACTTCCATCTTAGAACTTACGGAAATCCCTAAAACCCTTGCTGTCATTGGCGGCGGATATATTGGCTGCGAATTCGCCTCGCTTTTTGCCGAACTCGGTACAAAAGTAACGATTGTTGAAGCGCTTCCACAAATTGTAGCTCTACAAGGCGAGCAAATTTCTAAAGTTCTTCATGACGCACTAGTTAAGCGCGGGATTGAAATTCTTACCGACACCATGGTTGAATCGATTGATCAAGGCTTGAAACTCAATTTAAAAGGTGGAAAAACTTTAGAAGCCGAAAAAGCACTTGTTTCTGTTGGACGTCGTGTCGTTTCAGAAAATATTGGTTTAGATCGCGCCGGTGTTGCAATCAATAAAATGGGCATGATCGAAGTCAACCACCAGATGGAAACAAACGTTCCTGGCATTTATGCTATTGGCGATGTGACAGGAATTGCCATGCTCGCACACGTTGCTTCGCATCAGGGAATTGTGGCTGCCACAAATGCTACAGGCGGCAGCGCGCAAATGCATTATCACGCCGTACCAGCGGTGATTTTTACAACTCCTGAAATTGCGATGGTCGGCATGACCTTAGAGGAAGCAAAAAAAGCAGGCTACCAAGCGAAAGTCGGCCAGTTCCCCTTCCTAGCACTCGGCAAATCACAAGCCTCACTCGACACCGAAGGCTTTGCACAAATCGTTATTGATGAAAAAACCGGACAAATTCTAGGCGCGCAAGTCGTCGGACATGAAGCCTCTGCTCTCATTGGCGAAATGGCAATTGCGATCCAAAACGAACTGACAACTGATTGCGTCATAGACACCATTCACCCCCATCCCACAATTACAGAAGGCTGGCTAGAAGCAGCACTTCTGGCAAATGGCACCCCCATACACCTCCCCCCGAAAAGATGAAAAAAAAGCTCAACATCCTTCCCGATAATCCTGAAGACAACCTGGGAAGATTCCCCTCTTTTTTGCATCGCAAATTGCCAAAAGGCAACGATCTTTTTGAAACAGGAGAACTCGTAAAAAAGTATCGCCTCAACACCGTCTGCGAAGAAGCAAAATGCCCCAATCGCATGGAGTGTTACTCAAAAAAAACCGCCACATTTTTGGCCCTAGGTAGCGCCTGCACACGTGCCTGTGGTTTTTGCGAAATCGATTTTTCTAAAAATCCCCTGCCACCTGAAGAAGATGAGCCGGAACGCATCGCACAAATGACAAAAGAGCTTGGACTCAAACACGTCGTGATTACGATGGTGGCCCGCGACGATCTGTATGATGGCGGCGGCGCGCAAATCGCGCGCATCATTCGCACCGTGCGAAAAACCAACCCAGGCATTACCGTCGAAGTGCTGACCTCTGATTTTAATGGCAACATCGGCGCGCTTGACCTCGTCCTTTTAGAAGAACCCGAAATCTTCAATTACAACATTGAAACCGTCAAACGCCTCACACCGAAAGTACGCCACACAGCTACATACGAGCGCACCCTCTCCATTTTGGAATACGCCAGCCACAAAGGCCGCAACCAATTTATAAAATCGGGATTGATGCTGGGCCTTGGTGAAACCCAAAGCGAAGTGCACGAAGCAATTCATGACCTTCACAATGCTGGAGTAGAAATCATTACTATGGGCCACTACTTGCAGCCCTCAAAACGCAAACTTTCCGTAAAACAATTCATCACACCTGAGCAATTCAAAGCGTATGAAGAGTACGGCCTATCGATTGGCGTGCTGCATATGTATTGCGGACCCTTTGTGCGCTCTAGCTATAACGCTGACCTATTTGTAAAAGCCCATGCAGAACATACCAATACTTGACGAATCCGATCTTGAAATCCTCATGCACCGCGACTGCCACTTTGGCAAAAACTTCGGCATTATGCTCGACTACTACAAAAAAGAGGGCATCGGTTGCGATCCTGAAATTGAAATCTCTGCCATCGCCAACCTGCAACAAATCGAAGAGGCGCTAAACGAAGACCTCTCCGATAAACTACTCCCCGAACATGAAAAAATCCGCGTCAAGAAAATGCGAGATCTCTATCGCGAACTGCGAGATAACTATAAAAATGGCGGACGCCTCGCCGAGCTCCTCTGCGACCTACTCCTTTCTGAAGAAGAAGAACCCATAAAAGAAATCGACGCCCTTGCCAGAGTTTCAGATTGTACCCCTCTCATCGATCTACTTGGTTCAGAAACATTTTACGACCCCCTAAGCCCTGGATATGGACGAGCGCCCATGCTTGCCGCAAAAGTCCTCGCAAAAATCGGCGACCCCAAAGCGATCACCCCCCTCTTTATTTCCCTAAAACATGAAGACTTCTTCTTCGAACAAGAAATCCAAAACGCCCTCACCTCATTTGGCAATGAGGCTAAAACCTTTCTACTTAAAGTCCTAAAACAAAAACCCCTCTCAATCGATAACGACACAGCCGCACGCGCCCTCTCCTACTTCTCATCTGAAAAAGACGTCATTGAAGTTGCCCTAATCCTTCTAAATGATCCAGAATTCACAAAGAATATCCCACTTGCATCCTATCTCATCTCCCTTGCTGCTCAAGAAAAAGAGAAGCTCAAAAAGCTACTAGATAGCGACTTAGCGCCCGAGTTGAAGGAAGAGATAACCTTTATTACAAAATAACATTATTGACATACATTAGTTATTACTTTATTTCTGAAATGTAAGGTTAATAATTACTACATGAACGATTTATCAAAAAAAGTTGCCACCCTTGTACTTGCAGGAGGACAGGGAACAAGACTTTTTCCCCTCACGCAGTCACGCTGCAAACCCGCCGTGCATTTTGCCGGGCGCTATCGTCTCATCGATATCCCTATATCTTGTGCACTCAACTCTAAGTTCCACAACATCTACGTCTTATCACAATATCTCGCTTCAGGCCTCAATACCCACGTCACAAATACCTATCATTTTGACCGCCTACAAGGCGGACGACTTGAATGCCTCACCCCTGAAGAGTGCGGCAATAAAAAAGTCTGGTTTAAAGGAACAGCCGACGCTGTGCGCAAAAACATCGACTATCTTAGTACCCAAGGCTACGAGTATTTTCTCATTCTTTCTGGCGACCAGCTTTACAACATGGACCTGAACAAGTTTGTCGAATTTGGCATAAAAAAGGATGCCGACCTGACCATTGCTACACTACCCGTTGAGAAAAAACAGGCCCCCCGCTTGGGACTAATGAAAATCAATAGCGACCACAACATCACCGATTTTATTGAAAAACCGCAAGACCCCAATGTACTCCGTCACTATAAACTCGACCCAAAAGAACTCAAGCACAAAACAGATGACCCCCATTACCTTGCCTCAATGGGAATCTATTTCTTCAAAAAAGAAGCGCTCTTTAAACTCTTAAAAGAGGATGACCGCGAAGACTTTGGCAAACACCTCATCCCCATACAAATTCGCAGAGGCGGTGCCTATGCCTATATATACGAAGGCTATTGGGAAGATATCGGCACCATTGAATCCTATTTTAACGCCAACCTGGGACTCACACGCGGTCACATCGACCTCAATTTTTATTCAGAAATCAATCCCATCCACGCCCATTCCACCAACCTGCCCGCACCTCGCCTAACCGGTGCACAAATTACCGATAGCATTATCTGTAACGGCTGCATCATAAAAGCAAAAGAAATCACCCATAGCCTAATCGGCCTTCGTGCACAAATAGGGGAAAACACCATCATCCGCGACTCCATCGTCATCGGCAACGAATATTACCATCCACCAGAAGGCTCACAACTCCCCCCTGAATTTACCATCGGTCACGACTGCCATATCGAAAATACCATCGTCGACGCCCACGCTCATATTGGCAACAACGTCCACCTCACCAACAGAGAAAACCTCCAAAATTACGATAGCGACCTCCTTTACATTCGCGACGGAATAATCGTCATTCCCTCAGGAGTCACCCTTCCAAACGCTTTTACCAAATAACCTCTCTCTACCGATTAATACCAAGAAACTGGTTATTAACAACTTGAGTCAACAGTTGAATTTTTAATTTATATATAATAAACTTTATATATAAATAATTAAAAAGGTAGACGTTTGAGCATTAAACCCCTAAATATAATGGATATTCCTAATGAAATACTATTCAAAGTATTTGAGGAATTAGACCACAAAGATATGCAAGCCATTATGGCTACTTCTCACAAATTAAAAAATTTGGGAAATGTATTATTTAGTATTGATCCTCGTTTTATCCTAAAAGGTAGAATTATTTCACAGAGTTCGCTTGCACCATTAGTCCATGAAATAGCTACTAATGTTGGAAAAAACCTCCAAATAAACATTGTTCCACTTGATCATTTACTAACACTAGATTTTAGAATAATTAAACAGTATCTGATCGATAAAAACCCATTAATGCAATTAAAAAAAGAACAAGACATTGAGACAAGGACTACCTATCTAACAGGTAACAGCTTCTTCAAAATTGCAATAGAACACAGAAAACACAAGGGGAAAAAACCAAAAATAGTTAATTTTGCCTATGAGTTTTCTCCTGAAGAAGAATGCGAATTTCGTACTCGAATGGAAATTGAAACCTCAATGAATAGTCGAAGGCGTGGAAAAACATCATACATTAAAAATGGGCTAACAGAAAAACTGGACATCGCAATATATACATTTATGTTTCTTAATAAAATTAATTAACAAAAAAACAACCAAGTATACAAAGTCAGGGCAAACCCCAACTCCTTTACTAAATATACTCCCCTTCCCATAAAATAGATGTTTATTATTTTAAGATTGACAAAATAATAATATATAGTTATTGTTTTTACCTAACTAACAGAATTAAGAAAAATGATCGTTAAAAATTCATACATAATAAATCTACCTAATGAACTGATAATTGAAATATTTGGTTATCTAGACAGAAAAACTCTGCAAGCCTTCATGAATACATCTCATAAATTAAGAGTTTTAGGAATTGACTTTATAAAAAAAAATAAACATCTAATTCTTGGAGATAACATTCTTACAAAAGACTCTCTTGATCCATTAATTGATGCAATAGCAACAAATGCTGGAAAAAATTTGCAAATAAATATTGTGCCGATTAATCAATTGTTAAAACTGCATTATAAAATCGTTCAAGAATACATGAATGATAAAAATCCATTACAACAAGTACAATTTGAATTTGATCGGGCAACAAAAACAAAATACACCGATTATAATTGTTTTTTTAAGATTGCATTGACACGCGGAAAAAACAAAAGTAATAAACCAATAGTACTAAATTTTGCATATAAATATTCTCACGAAGAGCAGGAAAAATTCTACTTTCGTGTTGAATCTAAAGATCTATTTAGTAAAAGACGCTGGCAACATTTATTAGTCGACAATCGCTTAACAGAAGAGCTCGATATTATCTCAATGCTATTCACAAATCTTAATCGATTTGAAAGGAATTAGAAATACTTGCTATGAACCAATATATATCTTAACATCCCTAGTATGATGGTTCATAATGAAAATATTTGCTCTAGCTGATCTCCACCTTGCTTTTGGCGCGCCAGAAAAAGACATGCAAGTCTTTGGGCCCTCTTGGGAAAACTACGCCGAAAAAATTGCAACCAACTGGAAAAAACTCATCTCTCACGATGATCTTGTTCTCATCGCAGGCGATATCTGCTGGGCGATGAACTTAGAAGAAGCGAAACTAGATCTAAATTGGATCGAAGAGCTTCCCGGGACAAAAGTCATTTCGCGTGGCAATCATGATTACTGGTGGCCCTCAAAAGCGAAATTGCGCGCCGCGCTTCCAAAAAGCATCCACGCTATTGATAAAGACGCCTGTACAATTAGAGATATTACAATTGGCGGCGTGCGCCTTTGGGATAGTGAAGAATACACCTTTAATTCCTTTATTGAGTATCGAGAAAATCCCCAAGCAAAGGAAAAATCTCGCCCTGACCCAGAACAAACTCGCAAAATCTTCACTCGCGACCTTGAGCGGCTCAAGCTCAGCCTCTCCCAATTAGACCCAAAAGCAAAAACGCGCATTGCAATGATTCACTACCCACCAATTGGCGCCGACATGCGCGACTCGCAAACATCTAAAATTCTTGAAGAATACAAAATCGACATTTGCATCTTTGGCCACCTGCACAATGTGCGTCCAGATACACTCCCCTTCGGAGAAAAAAATGGCGTCCGCTACATCTTCACTTCCGCCGACTACCTAGACTTTAAACCCATCCAAATTCTCTAAATCTATTCCAAGCCCAGCCGCAAGCTCTTCTAAAGGTTTCCCTTCATTAATTTCTTTTAATACCTCTTGCGCTTCCGCAATATCTGCTTCATCTTCAGTCATACTGTTCACTATTTTGCACTGTTCACTTTAAAGTGAACAGTAGTCCATTGCCATTCGGCATTAATGAGAGAAAAGAGTTCGGAATTTGTGGGATACCAGTTGAGGTGTTTGGCAGCAAGGCTGCTATCCGCGATAGCGCTGGCAATATCGCCGGGGCGACGCGGGGCCATGTGATAAGGTAT
>JAJFMI010000201.1 GCA_021772235.1 Chlamydiota bacterium | reverse complement strand
GAAAACCGCCTAAAAGCGCTCCACGAAGCAAAAAAACGCTATGGCGACCCCTTCGCAACACTTGAGAAAATCAGCCAAGAAATCCAAGCTCTTGAATCATTAGATGAAACCCTCGACAGCATAGAAAAAAAGCTGCAAGAGGCCAAAGAAAAAACAGACGCGCAAGCCGAGAAACTATCTCTATCCCGCAAAAAAGCTGCCGAAGAACTCTCCGAAAAGCTCACACAGCTCATACGCGAACTCAACATGCCAGGGGCAACCGTTACCATCGAACTTGAAAAAACAGCCCGAACCTCAACTGGCGATGAAAAAGCACACATTACCTTACAACCCAATCCAGGCGAGCGAGCTATTCGTATTGAAGAAGGTGTTAGCGGCGGAGAAATCTCCCGCCTCTACTTCGCCCTCTCTACCCTCATCACACAAAACACTACCCTGCTTTTTGATGAAATCGACGCCAATATCGGTGGTGAAACAGCCACACTCTTTGGAGAAAAACTCCACTTACTCGGCCAGAAAACACAAATAATCTCTATTACCCACTTTCCGCAAGTCGCACGTTTTGCTGACCACCACCTCAAAATCCACAAATCAACAGAAGATTCTCGTACTCATACAGAAATCACTTCCCTCGATCCTGCAGAGCGTAAACATGAACTGCTGCGCATGCTTGGCGGGGAAACCGCCATTTTATGACCAGTTTTTCTGCCACTCCTCAAATTGCTTGGGAGTCACCCGATAGCGTGCAATATTACCTTCATGCAAACACATGAGCTCCGTTTCGATAACTTCTACAAACTTTTCTTGATCTTTGGCTTCTGCTGTACTTTTGTTTTTTTCAATCTGTCTATGCGCTTGCTCTTTGTCCATCTTTGCTTCAACTATTTGAAAAATCACCTCATTCATTAATTTGTGATATTTAGTCTTAAAAGGATCCGGTTCTCCAACAACTCTACCAATTGCTGCATAGCGGTAACATGATCTTTTATATGCCCATACAAAAACATCTCGCATAAGTTCAATACGATTGAGCTCGTAAATACCAAGTAGCCCACTGATATAAATATCTTTCGGAACATCGACAAAAGAGAGAGGAGATAAATTGGCTCGGATAAATGGAATGTTTACAGAGAGTCTAGAAACTCGCTTATTTACATCTTCAAAAGCCTGCAGATAAGGGAAGTGTACCATCATAAAAAAAGCCTGTTCAAAAGGATCTTCAATTGCATTTGCTTTATAAACAATTTGATCAAAGCACTCCTCTAACAACTGAGGAATTTCAAGAGGCATGTACACAGTTTTTCCAATTCCAACTGGAATAGTTCTTACAGCTCCACAAGCTCTCGAGTCTTTAAGGAGATTATTTGCCAAAAGCGCGTGGAGATTTAATATCACGTAACGAGTCACTTCAACACCATCTCCCAAACCTATAAGAAACTCAATCGCTTCTTTATGGTTAAGAATCATTTGTGTTTCTTCCGTGGTTTTCCCTTCAATCGGTATATTAAGCTTTAAAAGGCGATCTGTTTCTAAAAGTGAGTAAGTGTTTCCTTCTAATCGACTAGAGTTCCATGAGAGATCAATGAGCAACGGTTCAAAGATTTTGCGAGCAAAAGTACCTGCTGGATAAAACCCATCAGGCGATTTTCCTATTTCTCGCAACGATTCACGGGTTGACTGGTCAAGATAAAACGTTTTATTAGGAATGTATTTATCTAGAAATTCTCGATTGTATCCAACATAATTTCGCCTTTGAATCGGAGCGCGAACAAGTGCTTGAATCTCTGCACCCTCTTTTGAAATTACGACCTCGTTTTTTTCGAGAGATGATACCTCCTTTGTTGATGTCTCTTCCTTGGGAGATAATTTATATCTTCTTAATCGAGTTTTTCCTTCTGCAATTATAGTACCTTCAGAAAGTAGTTTTGCTATTTTTCGTTGCAAGGCACGACGGGAAATGTCTTCGGGATAGGCAAGGAGAATATCTTCTAATTTCATCCCATCAGGAAATTTAATAAGGATATCAAAGATCAAGTTTGGGTCATCTTTATAAATTTTTTTGGGCATATCTATCTCTACTATTTTTGTGTAATATTACAATGTTTTGCGACACAAAACAAGCTTTTACGACGCAAAAATAGGGTTTTATGTCGCAAAATAGCTTTTGCGACATAAAACAAGAGTTTTGCGACACTCAAAAAGCCATTTGCCATTTTTTGGCACGAATTAGCTATTTTGCGCCAAAAAATTCAAATATTATGACTGCAACAAGGAGGCCACGGAGAGTCCAAAGAACCACACGGATCCAGTTTGTGAGCAGAAGAAGCCTGTGCTGATGAGAGGAAAAGCGAATGGCGAGCTTCTGATGTTGAGAAATTTGAAAAAGAAGCGTTGTGATCCAAATAAGGATCAGGATGACCAGATTGTATGCGGCAAGTTTCAGAATGATCCCTTCAGGCGCGCAGCCAACTAGAAAAATCGCGGTAACAATTTCGAGAATGAGAATGGGCGTGAGAAGAAGTGCTGTGCGGCG
>JAJFMI010000021.1 GCA_021772235.1 Chlamydiota bacterium | reverse complement strand
TGACAGAAGAGATGCTCGCCGCTATTTTCGATAAAGTTACCGGCATGGAAATCCCCCATCCCTTTAAACGCATGACACATCTGGAAGCATTAGAGCGCTACGGCTCTGATCGCCCCGATTTACGCTATGGCTTAGAACTTATTCGCCTTGACGATATCGCAAAAAATTGCGGTTTTGCGATCTTCAAAGAAGGCGTTGCAAGTGGCAACATTGTCAAAGCAATTCGCGTCGCAAATGGCGGCGAGCTTTCACGAAAAGAGGTAGAAAAACTCGGCTCCTTTGTCTCTCCTTTTGGATTAAAAGGACTCGCCTGGATGAAGCATGCCGACGGTACGCTTTCCGGAGGAATAAGTAAATTCTTCTCTCCTGAAGAGCTATCCGCTATAGCAATACGCATGGAAGCGGAAAGTGGCGACCTTCTGCTTTTTGCTTGCGCTCCCGAAAATATCGTGAACCAAGCCCTCGATCACTTGCGTCGCCATTTGGCAAAAGAACGTGGACTCATCGACAGCGATGAGCTCAATTTTGTCTGGGTTACCGACTTTCCTCTCTTCTCTTGGGACGAGGAAGAAAATCGTATTGCTGCAGAGCACCACCCTTTCACAGCACCCCACCCCGAAGATTTAGACCTTCTCGATAGCGATCCACTAAAAGTACGCTCTCTTGCCTACGATATTGTTTTGAATGGTTATGAACTCGGCGGCGGCTCCCAAAGGATCCACGATCCCAAACTGCAGGAAAAACTCTTTGGACTTCTGAAATTATCCAGCGAAGAGATCCGCGAAAAGTTTGGCTTTTTTGTAGATGCGCTTAAGTACGGCACGCCCCCGCATGCAGGAATCGCTCTTGGCTTTGATCGCCTCGCAATGATTCTTTGCTCCACTGATAACATTCGCGATGTGATTGCTTTTCCAAAAACTCTAAAAGCACTCGATCTAATGATGCAATCTCCCGCTCCCGTTCGCAGTGAGCAATGGAAAGATTTGTCTTTAAAAGAAGTTGATCCGAAAGGCATTTCTTTTGTATAATTATTTAAAAAAGGTGACCACCATGAAAAAAACATTCGCACTTTTATCTATTCTTTGCGCACTTAGCCTTCACGCTAATGAAGAAAAAGCAGAAGACATGCAACAAGTTTCAAAAGCTTTCGGCCATATGATTGGACAAAACTTGGGCTCTTTAGGCTTTGACTGCGATATGGACGCACTAATGCAGGGCATTCAAGATGCTGTAGCCGGAAAAGAGTCTCCGCTCAGTGAAACAGAGTGTGTCGCTGCCATCTCACAAGCGCAAGAGAGCGCATTCCAAAAAAGTGCTGACGAAAACCTAGCAAAAGCAAATAGCTTTATGAAGCAGAACGCATCGAAAAAAGGAATCGTTGCGATTGAAAAAGAGAAGCTTCACTACCATGTAGAAAAAAAAGGAAAAGGAGCTGAAGTACAGCCGCATTTCTCTCCTGTAATCAAGTATACCGGTACTTTCCTTGACGGCAGCGTTTTTGGCGCATCTAGCGAAGAGGAGATGATCACTTTAGATGAGACAATTCCTGGTTTTAGCAAAGGAATCGTAGGAATGAAAGAGGGCGAAAAACGCACACTCTATATTCACCCTGAACTTGGCTACGGCTCTTCTGGCTATCTCCCGCCAAACTCTCTTCTTACATTTGAAATTGAAGTCATAAAGGCAAACGCCAATATTGAAACTGAAGAGAAGGAAGGCGAAATTGCTATTCCTAATGAGAAAAACACCAAAGACCTAAGATAGTCTTCTGGAAGTAGTTCTCTTTCAGCCCAAAATGCCCGCCAACGCGGGCAACATCGTGCGTACATGCAAAGTTACCGGAAATTCATTAACTTTAGTGCGCCCCCTAGGATTTTCTACTTCTGATCGCATGCTTAAACGCGCCGGTCTTGACTACTGGCTCGGTGTCGATGTCAACTATTCTGACCATTTACAAACGCATATTGAAACAAGCCAGAAACGCCCCCTTTTCTTTTCAACAAAAGGAACAAAGCTTTACACAGAAATAGACTATCAACCCGATGATCTACTGATTTTTGGAAGTGAAACGGATGGTCTACCGCAACTTTATCACGATACTTATGCGGAGAATTTCTACACCATTCCTATGCTAAAAAATGAGCGCTCACTCAACCTTTCCAATAGCGTAGCGATCGTGATTTATGAAGCGTGGCGCCAGCAAGGTTTCAGCTCCGTCTGTACAGACAAAGAGAAATGACAAGGGTGAGGAAAAAACTGACAATAATGGAAGTTGTGATGGGAAAAAAGAAGTTGATATTTCCACTACTTAACTGAATATCACCAGGCAATTTCCCGAGCCAAGCAAACGAAACTCCAAAATGAATGAGGATTCCAGCAGTTGCCAGCAGAATCCCCAACATAATCAAAATCCGACTCATGCAGATTCTACAAACTCTTTAATTGCTTCCGCATCGCGTAAACCTACGAGCCTACCTGCTTCCGCACCATCTTTAAATAAAATCAACGTTGGCACAGAAGTCACTTGAAACTTACTGGCAAGCGCTTGCGATTTATCAATATCTAGCTTAGCAACAACTACTTTGCCTTTTAACTCTGTTGCCACTTCTTCCAGAACAGGAGTGAGCATTTTGCAAGGGCCACACCAGTCAGCGTAAAAATCCACCAGCGTCTTTCCTTTTCCAGTCATTTCTTCAAAATTCTGTTCGTCAATATGTTCCATCTATTATCTCCTTTAGGGAGGTGAACCTTTCGCACCTAACTCATACCAAGTGCGCAGTTCCCCCATCGCTGTTTTTAATTTTTGTGTAATTTCTTCCATTGCCTGCTTTTTTGGCATGGAGGCATAAGTCTTGTAATGGATCGCTGATCCAAATACACAAGCTGTTTTTCCAAAAAGTTTGGGAAATCGTTTACCGCGACCCAAAGCCTCAAATGTTCCCGCAACATATGTGGGAATAATTGCTGTTTGTGAACGAACAACCATTAACCCAATACCTGGTTTAATTTCTTGCAGTTCATTTTTCATAGAGCGGGTTCCCTCGGGGAAAAGAATCACTTTTTTCCCACTTTTGAGCAACCCTCCAATCCGTTTGATCACTGCCACATCTGCTGCATCACCTTTTACAGGATGGCTATTGAGTTTTCGAATAAGAAAACTGAAAATCGGATTTCGGAAAAGCGAAGCACGAGCAAGAGAGTGCACTTCTTCCGGCCAAGAAGCTGGTACAATCATCGGATCAAAAAAAGAAACATGGTTCGGAGCAATGATCGCCCCCCCTTTAAAATAGTGCTCAAGGCCATAGATTTTATGACGATAAAAAAACCGAAAGAAGAAGTAGATAGTAAAAATTACGCAGCGGTAAAAAAGACCCATGTGGGCTGAAAGATAACTACGACGTGAAGCGATGAGTTTTTTATAATTTTTCAGCGCGCGTTTAAGAACCTTTCCCGCATTCAGGTGAGAAGTATCGATAACTTTAGCATCCTGCGGGCATTTTAACGGCGCTACTTTTCGCGTAGAGTCTAGAAAATCGCGCTCTCTGATTTCCTTTTCAACTTGAGTTAGTACAAATTTTTGCTCGGGAAACTTTTGCTTCAACTCCTTGAAACGGCGTTTCGCGCGAATTTGCGATGTGGCAGTGAGGTAGAATTTTAAATCAGCATCAGGAAAGACAACACTACCTAAA
>JAJFMI010000003.1 GCA_021772235.1 Chlamydiota bacterium | reverse complement strand
CCTCCTCCGTTTGGGCCGATTACGGCTAGAAACTCACCGGGAGTAATTTCGATGTTCACATCACTAAGGATGGGGTTTTTTTGATAGGAAAAGTTAAGGTTTTTAATGCGAACTGTTGGCAATTTCCTCTCCCAATTTTTTTATGTTTGCTAGGTAGTCCCAAGCAAAGGGGTCGAGTTCATAAAGTGGTAGTTGCAGTTTTTTTGCCATTAGGCGTGCGCCTCGTGAGTCAAATCCTTTTTGCGAAAAGACGCAGAGGACTTGCTCTTTTTTGAGCTGCTCGCTTAATTTTTGCAGGTCTTGAGGTAGGGGTTCTTTTCCTTCACATTCAATGGAGTACTGTTTTAGTTGGTAGTCGTTACAGAAGTAGCCGAGAGAGGGGTGGGCGACGATGATGGCGCTGCCAGTTAAATCTTTTAATTGTATGCGCAAGGTGCGATCGAGATTGGCTAGGTCGTCAAGTAGAGTGTTTAATCCTTCACTATATGCATGGCTCATATCTCGGTTGATTTTCACTAGGGCTTGTGCGATGACGCGTGAGCTGTTTTCTGCTTGTATTGGGCTCATCCAGATGTGCATATCGCGATCGCCGCGGTTGTGTTTGCATGGCGTGAGGAACTTTGTATCGCTGTTGACTGGAAGTAAAGGGATTTTTTCACTTATGTTAAGGATGGTAATATCGGGATTGAGTTTTGTGATGATGGGGGTGATTTTATCTTCAAAAGGGGCGCCGATTTGTACCCAAAGATCGATGTTTTTCAAATTTTCCATACTTTGCGGGCTGGGCTCAAAGGAGTGTATGTCAACAGATGGGGGTAAGATGGAGATGACATCGAGTTTGTCGCTCCCGATGCGGTTTGTAAAATAGGCGTAAGGGGCGATGGTTGTGGCCACGCGCAGTCGTCTGGATTCGTGTACATTCTTTTTTTGACAGCCTGTCACGAGTAGAAGGGCGGCTAACAATAGATAAATTCTTTTCATTGCTATTCAGTTTACCTTATTTCTTGCCTCTTAAGCAAGATATTAGGTAGAATGACCCGTCTGGAGGAGTGTCCGAGCGGCCGAAGGAGCACGCTTGGAAAGCGTGTATGCGAGAAATCGTATCGTGGGTTCGAATCCCACCTCCTCCGAAATTTTTTGTAGGTTGTGAATGCGATGTCCTTTTTGCGGTGATCAAGAGTTAAAGGTTACAGATTCTCGGAATCATGGTGATTTGAATGCCATCCGTCGTAGGCGGGAGTGTTTAAAGTGTGGAAAACGTTTTACTACTTTTGAAACGGTAGATTTGACGATTCAAGTGCGTAAGCGCGATGGCCATTTTGAGGACTTTAGGATTGATAAACTCATTAAGGGGTTGGAGAGCGCCTGTAATCATACGCGTATTAGTCGTGATCAGGTGCGTGCGATTGCCTCAGAGATTTCTGCAGAGCTCTGCGAAAAACAGATACGCGACATCGGGACGACTGAGCTTGGTGCCATTTGCATGGAAAAATTAAAATTGATGGATCAGGTTGCTTATATCCGATTCGCTTGTGTATACAAGCGTTTTAAGGATATGGATGACCTCTTGATGGCAATTAAGAATGTAGGAGATACAGAAGATGCCCTTGAAAAAGAGTGATATTGAAAAATACAAAAAAGAACTTTTGAAGTTGCGTGATCAGCTTTCAGGTAATCTCGAAGAGGTTTCCAAAGAGGTGCGTTCTCCGGAAGAGGGCAAAGGGCTCTCTCAGCATCAGGCTGATGCGGGTACGGACGATTTCGTGCGCAATGTGAGTTTGAATGTTGGCAGTAAAGAGCGTGAAATACTCGATCAGATTGAGCGAGCGCTTGAAAAAATCGATGAGGGTACTTACGGAAAATGTGATGCTTCAGGTAAGGATATTCCTGTAAAACGTCTAGATGCAATTCCTTACGCAACGCGTACAGCTGACGAACAAGAGAAGTTTGAAAAGGAGCGAGCGTGAAAAAAGGGGTTTTCCTTTTTATCTCTGTTTTGCTCTTTGACTTTTTTCTAAAGCGGTGGACGTTGACGCATCTTGTTGGAGCGGGGACATGTCCTCTTATCCAAAACTTTTTCGGTTTTAATTTTGCCTTGAGTTTTGTTGCGAACAAAGGGATGGCTTGGGGGCTTTTTGCGGCTCATAGTGATTTGCTCCTCATTTTCCGCATTCTTCTTATTGCTGCGCTGATCTTTTACCTTTTTGCGCGCGCTCCCAGAGTTTCTCAGCTTCCTATTATTATCATTTTGGCGGGTGCTATTGGCAATGTGATCGATTCTCTTCTCTATGGTTATGTTGTCGATATGCTCTACCCCACAATTTTTGGTTTTGCCCCCTTTGCGGTCTTCAATTTAGCGGATTTTGCTATTAGCTTGGGTGTCTGTTGGCTCGCTCTACAAATGTTTTTTGAGAGAAAAAAAGATGCTTCAGGCTGCAAAACTACTTAAAACACACGCTATTATTGAAGAGATGGAAGCGCTCTTCTCAGCTCTCCCTGATTTCCAAATTTTGCAGTTAGGGCGATTTGTTGAAAATCCTATAATCGCCAAAAAAGATTTTCTCTCTGCATCAAAAAAATCTCTTTCTGATCTCAACTTTGTTTCTCCCTATTTTTCTTGTGCTTGGACGTCTGATCCTGAAGCTTTTGTAGAACATACTCATGAAGATGGTCGCAAATTGATTCAGCTTGTCGCTCCTGTTCTCCAACTGCGTCCTCATCGCTATCTTGTTTCCGAGGGCAGGTTGCATTTGATGGTATATGGCAAAAATACTACTGCTTTTGGTATTGAATTCTCCTATCCGGCGCTTTTCTCTACAACAGAAGACCCGATGGTGCGTAAAACCCTTCATGAGCCCTTGCTAAATAATGCGCTTTACAAGGTGTTTGCTTCTTGGATACGCAGAAATACACGGCCCCAAAAAATTGAAATTGCAGGCGAGATGGTCCTGACAACAATGAGGAAATAGCATGCAAATTGAGTTGATCTGTATTGGAGATGAATTACTTGAGGGCTTCACAGTCAACACGAACGCAACGGCCGCTGCGAAGGTTTTAGGGCACAAATTAGCGCGTGTTACAACTGTTGCTGACAACCCTGAAGAGATTGTAGAAAGTATTAAGCAAGCGCTCACGCGGAGTCAATTGGTGATCACTTCAGGTGGTTTAGGACCAACTGTTGATGATTTAACTCAGGATGTTCTCACAAAAGCTTTTGGAAAGCCCTTTGCTGAACTTGCCAATCATGTTGG
>JAJFMI010000200.1 GCA_021772235.1 Chlamydiota bacterium | reverse complement strand
TTTTGACAGAATGGTGGCAAAATCAAATTTTGCAAACATATGAATCAAGTTTTAGATAACAAAATCCTTTCTAAAAGTTACGGGACCTTCCTAGAAAGTGTTAAGAAAGACATTCTGCAGAGCCAACTACGCGCAGCGAGTTCCATCACCCTCGAACTCACACAACTCTACTGGCGCATCGGAAAAAACCTCTCGGATAAAATTCATCTAGAAAACTGGGGAACCAAAACCTTAGAACGTCTTGGCAAGGACATTTCAAGAGCCTTCCCAAATCTATCAGGATTTTCTCGACGCAACCTTTATCTAATGAAAAAGTTCGCAGAATCTTATCCCCAAGGAATTTGTGCAACAGCTGTTGCACAAATTCCTTGGGGTCACAATGCCATTCTAATCCAAAAAGTTAGCTCGAAAAAGGAACGCATGTGGTACGCCAACAAAACCATAGAAAATGGATGGAGCCGTAATATGCTCACCAACTGGATAGAATCCGATTTATACTCTCGCCAAGGCAAAGCGATCACCAACTTCAAAAACACACTACCTGAGCCTCAGTCTGACCTTGCTGA
Source organism: Chlamydiota bacterium (assembly GCA_021772235.1). Taxonomy (GTDB): domain Bacteria; phylum Chlamydiota; class Chlamydiia; order Chlamydiales; family JAJFMI01; genus Algichlamydia. Next base: position 3,836 of record JAJFMI010000200.1, on the reverse strand, counting down.
ACAACTCCTAAAAGACCCCTACAACTTTTCATTCATCACGTTAGAAGATAAATTTAGAGAAAAAGAACTTGAGCAAGGATTAACAGACCACATCCAAAAATTTCTTCTTGAATTGGGCCACAGTTTTGCATTTGTCGGAAGACAATACCCGTTAGAAGTTGGAGGCAAAGAATTTTTTATCGACCTACTTTTCTATCACCTGGCTCTCCACTGTTACGTAGTGATCGAACTAAAAGCCCATGAATTTGATCCACGCGATACGGGACAAATGAGTTTTTACCTTTCTGCCGTGGACGACCTCGTACGGCAACCCAAAGACAGCCCTACGATTGGAATGATCCTCTGTAAAACAAAAAACAAAGTCGTAGTCGAGTATGCGCTAAGAGAAAATAACAAACCCATTGGAATCGCAAGTTACGAAACGAAAATCTTAGAATCATTACCTGAAAACCTCAAAGGAAGCCTACCAACGACTGAAGAGATTGAAGCAGAACTCTCATTACTGCCAGAGGCGACCCCATAACCTACCGCAAAACTAAAGTTCCAACCAATCGGTAATAATTTTCATCAAATCTTTTTGACTGCTCATACAATGATCTCCATCCGGAAACTCCATGTAATCAACTGTATTTCCATTTTCTTTTAGTTTTTCAACCATATGATTCCCATGAGCTAAAGAAGTACGCAAATCCCGACCTCCCTGAAGGATCAATATCGGTAAATTTTTACGAAGATTACCCACACCATTAACCGCACTTCGGTGTGAAATCCATTTTTCATCATTTTCTCCAGGAACCAACCCAAAACACCTAATGAACATCCTTTTCATACCTTCTCTATCTAAAATACTCTCTTGAATATCCAAGGCACCTGATAAAGAAACCACTTTGTCCACCTTTTCCTGTAAAGAGCGAGAACGCTCAAGAGCAAGCATCATTTGCATTCCTCCTCTACTCCCACCCAACATAAAAGTTCTAGACGGGTTGAAATGTTTTTCTAATCTTTGCTCTATGTTAGGCAAAAACCTCAAAAGATTTTCGACATCATTGACATCTTCCCCTCCAAATTCATCTACTCCCTCCGAAACCCCATCTCTATAAGTGGTTGCTAAAACAGTGTAATTTTTCGTAATAGAGTATCTGTTAGCAGGATTCATTAATCCAAAAACACGATTTCCACCTCTTAAAAATACGAGAAGCTGATTCCCTTCACATTCTGGAACAAAACTAATATATCCCTTCACCTTCAACCCATCACTGGGATAAGAAAACAAAAAAAAGCGCCGTCCAGCCTCTCTAATCATTTGATTAATTTTACTAGGCGTCAAATCTGAACTAAGAACCAGGTCAGTGATCTCACGAAAATCTTCACCTTCATCTAAGTGATAAAATTCCGCACATCTTTCCGACCTTTCTAGAATTCTAAAACCTTCAGTCTTCAACGTTTGTACTCTATGCACAGCAACCCCAAAACAGAATATAAGCGACTAATCATAACATTAAATAGATTAGTTGTAAAAATAACATACTGAGACCGCAACAACAGGCATATGCGAGTAATTTTTGTGGTAAAAGCGAGGAATTTGTTGGATTTTAACGACGGCAGTGCGAGTAGCACGGCGCTCCTTTAATAGATTCTTGCAGGGAAATTTCAACTTATAAACCGAGTAGTTTTTTGGTTTGCGACGACGGCAGTGCGAGTAGCACGGCGGAGGAGCAAAACAGAAAAATACGAAGGTTTATAATTGAAATTTTGGCTAGAGCCGGATTTGAACCGGCGACACAAGGATTTTCAGTCCTCTGCTCTACCAACTGAGCTATCCAGCCATCAAGACCCAACTATAGCAGGCTGAATAGTTTCTGACAAGAAGGATTAGGATTGCTTGTTGAGCCAAATCATATCTTTAACGATGTTGACGGATTCCTCCATTTGGAGATCTTCTTTATCGAAAGAGAGTTCTTCGTTATTGCTTGCTGGACGTGTTTCTGGATTGGAGTATTGCAGGAAGGCTTGAAAGGAGCTGTTCTCAGATAGGCGTCTGGCGCTATTTTTTCTTAAGATCGGCATCATACGATTCCAGCGAGTTTCTTTGATGAGGTAAGGAACCGGAGAATTTTGCTTGAAGCCATTGGCTTTTTGCTCCTGCGCGATTTGCGAGTCAAAGAGAGAGAATCCGAGATTACTGTTAGAGACGGGATACTCTAGGAATCGCTCACCAATATTGTAGGGTGCGTACATAGAAGGAATGACGACGTCAGCCTTTACCCCCTCAAGCTGGTTAGAACGACCTGAAACTGTGTAGAAGCGCCCAACTGTTACTGTATAATAGCGAGAAGCGCGCTCATCTGTAATTGTTTGGTACTGCATAGTACCTTTTCCAAAAGTGCGCTTGTCACCGACTATAGGTGCGCGACCATAATCCTGCAGAGCTTGCGCTACGATTTCCGATGCAGACGCTGAAAGCTTTGAGGTCAAGACAACAACAGGCCCATCATAAAAATTTCGGCCATCGAGATCGCGAAAATAACGCACTTCTCCATCAGAATATTTTGAAATAACAATGACACCTTTTGGCACAAAATAACCTGCAATTTTAACCGCCTGTGTTAAGAATCCACCTGAGTTATCACGTAGATCTAGGACCATGCCATATACAGGCCCCATTGCCTCTATCTCTTGCATCGCTTTTTTCAGATCGTTTGCAGCTGTAAGCCCCGCTCCATTATCATAAAAACCCGGCAGGGTGATTTTTGCAATATTCCCATCAGCAAAAGGCTCAACTGTATAACTAAGACGTTCTGCATCCATTGTAATTTTCTGGCGCTGCAAATTGACATTATGAAGGCGGTCATCGCGCTTTAAAGTAAGTTTGACATTTGTACCCACAGGACCTTGCATCTCTTTTAGAGCTTCTTCGTAGAAGACCCCCTCAATTGAGCGATCATCTATGGCAACAATCAAATCCCCTTTCTGCACATTGCCATTTTTTGCCGCGGGACCATTCAGAACTAAATCCGTCACAATCACACCATTAAACGTCTCCTGCAAAACCACACCTACACCATGAAACTCTTTCTGCAGAGAAGTACGCAGAGAAATCGCCTCATCTGGAGAAAAATAGATAGAGTGTGCGTCTAAACTTCTCACCATTGATTTTAAAATGTGCTGAGTAAGGAAGTGCTCATTTACACCATTACCCTCATTGATATATTTAGCTTCGCGATGACGCATCTTTCCTTCATAGAACGCAAATGCCCTCTCTTTAAGCATCGTATTCCAATGCGTAATCTCTTGCTGGCGCCCTGCGCGGTTTGCATAACGAATCAACTGCTCCTTCGTACGTTTTTTCAACTGGGCTTCGCTTGCCGCATAGTCCATATAGGAGCGAGAATAATTATTATCTTCAGGGAACCCCTGCATCGAAACAAATTCAGCCTCAACCCCAGCACGCAACCCACGCGAACGAGAAATCGCGCGATCAAACACCTCAGAAAGAGCCACATAAGCAGAATAATTCCCCTGATTATAGTCAGTGATAATCTGCTCAATCTGTCTATTAGAGAGTTCCAGATAGGGCTTCACCTCAGAATTGAGTAGATAAACGCGATCAGGATCGAATTGCTCAATAAATATTTTAAAAGAACGCTGTACAACCAGGGGATCTATCGCTTTATGCTCAACATGATAAGTGAAAATTTCATCCATAGTCCTCTTCACATCGGACGATTTAAGCGGCCTAGGCTCAGCAACAAGGAGACCCGGTAATATTATTAATAATGCAAGTTTGTTAAGTATACTAAATAGTGATCTCATAAATACGCCGCTTTAATTAAAGT
>JAJFMI010000199.1 GCA_021772235.1 Chlamydiota bacterium | reverse complement strand
TTGAATAACACGGAGGGCTTAGGGCAAAAAGCCCAAGCCCAATGAAAGTCGCAAAATCGCGAAACATTTTATGAAAAAGACTCAGCCTCGTTAATTGCCTCTATACTCTGGATTACGCGCGGATGCAAGTATTCCTTAACTAAATCATTACTTTCTATTTCAAATAGTATGGCAAGAGCTTGTTCATTTAATTCCTCTGCTTCAAGAAGTTTGTTCTCTTTTTGCTTCTTTTTTGCTGCCATACGCAAGCGTTCTGCATCAACAAATTTCATGTAAGCTGTGAAGAGTGCTTTTTTATCATTCGAGTTTTCCAGATCATCGTGGTAGCTCTGTGCTAGCATGTCTTCTTTTTCATTGAAGTCTTCAACCATGCGACCTAAGAAAAAGAGGTAGCGGTCATCACGGCGCTCTTCTGGCGTAAGGTTGGCACGAACTGTTGCATACTCAAGTGCTGCTTCTAAGTGAATTGGTTCAGAGGCGCTGTTTTTGCGGATCTGTAGCTCTTTCAACTGCGTTAGAATTTCATGCACTTCTGGGTTGTGCTCGTTTTTCTGTGACGCGTGTAAGAGAGCAAAGCGCAATTTCGCGCTATGGTAGGCGGCGATGTTGATGAGCGGTGAGCTTATGGCACCTTCACGTCTTGCGATAAAGCTATAAGTCTCAAGGGCTTTTTCTAGATCGCTTTTCTTTTCGTAGCTTTTTGCTAGTTCAAAGAGGGCTTTTTTCTGATAGTCCCAGTTCCAGTTTGTGTGGTTATCTTGTTGCTCAACTAGGTGGGTGAGGATGGAGATTTTCTTAGAGTGATTTCCTTGGACGCCCATCAGCTCTGCATATTTAAGCGCTTGCGCTTCTAGGTAGAGGCTCTTCTCATCAAATGTGATGAAATGGCCTCTTTTTGTGAGTGCTGTTTCGTAGAGTGGCAGTGCTTTTTCTACGATAGTGACAAGCTGCTTTTTCTCATTATCAGACAAGATGCTGTGATTATCTAGGAAAGGACGCGCTTTTTCGTAGTAGTGATCGGCGAGCCAGAGTCTATTTTCGCGCTTGACTTCGTGATCGCCTGCTTCAATTGCGGCGAAGAGATGACTAGCTGCTTTTTCTGTGAGTTCTTCCGCTCCCCTTGGGTCAGCAATATCGTTTTTTAGACCGAGGTAGCTGTTATATAGGTGCAGATGCACAAGGCTTTTCTCGCGAAATTCTGGGTTGAGCTCTAACACTTTTTCAAAGTGTGTGCAGCAATTTGCGGCTTCGCCTTGTACTTTGTCAAAACAGAGCGCGAGGAGAAAATGTGCTTCAGAGAGTTGTATGGGTTCAGAAACCTTTGTGAGATAGCTCTTCAACATCTGTTCTGTTTGCGCATAGCGGTGCAAATCGTAAGCGATTTTTCCAAGAAGGAGTTCATATTCGGCGACTTCTTTCTGATCGAAGAGATCCTTTTGTGAAAGTGCGCGGGTTAGATCGTCATAGAAATGCTCTTTTGTGTATTCGCCTTCTTCACGTTGCAGCTCCAGTGAGCTGGCCAGGTAGAGTTTCCATGCAGATTTCTCTCTTTCAGAGCCGGTAAAATCGATTAAAAAGCGTCGCAGGCTATCGCGACTTTGCTCATATTGGCCAAGTTTATGAGAGAGGTAGCCGTGCTCAAAAAGGAGACTCTCGCGCTCAGATGCGCATGCTTTTTCGCTCAGCAGTTCAGAAAGGATCGTCAAGACATCGCTCTCATTTCCCTGATCTTTTAATAGCATCGCATGCATGAAGTGCGCTTTCCCAAGTTCTGGATCGCCAGGAAACTCTTTTTCAAAGCGTGTAAGGGTGCTTTGGAAGAGGTTGATGTCTTCTTGTTTCTGCGCACAGGTCATGAGAATCAACAAGCTGTTTTTGACTTGTAGATTTGGCTCAGGTGCACTGCTTAGGTAGGATTTAGCGGGGGCCGTTGCTTCTTCATAACGTCCCAGGGAGAAATAGCTTTTTGCCATGATGTAATCAAATGTGGCGATTTGCTCTCTTGGAATAGTTGTTTGAATGGCAGGGTAGGCTTCCAATACTTTTTCGTAATTTTCTTGTTGGAAGTAGAGGACAAGCTGGTTGAAGGCGGACTCTTTTGAGAATTTGCCCTCCATTTCAATGACTTGCTCGTAGAGGTTGATCGCCTCATCTGGTTCGCCGGCGGCGATAGCGCCTGCTGCACGGAAATACAACTCTTCACGCATCGCAGGATAATCGGAGGCGAGTTCTAGATAGAGTTTTGCCGCTTTGATGTTATTTCCAAGGAGTGTGTAGATGTCGGCCAAAGCAAAAAGAGGCACTTCACCAAAACTATGATCAGAGAGTTTTTCATAATAGCCAGCGGCCATTGTGGCAAGCTCTTTTGCTTGGAGCTCATCGCTCTCTTTTAATGCTTCGCGATAGAGAGATTCTGCCATAAGGAAGTAGAGTTCGTTTTCACGATCGCCTAATACTTTTGGATCTTTAGAGATCAAAAGTGTCGCTTCTTTGATGATGTTTTTGTATTCGGAGAGTTCGTAATAGCACTGCAGCTTGTTTAGCAGGGTCATTTCCAAAATTTTTGGGCTACGAATTTCGCGGTAGTTGGAGAGTGCTTTATCATATTTCTCTTCGCTTAAGAAAAGGTCGCCCATAAGACCGTAGAGGTTATCTTTTAGGGGGCTGTTAGGATGTTCTTTAAAGAAATCTTGGATCTGTAATTTGACAAGGTCGTAGTCGCCATCTTTGTAGAATTCTGCAATGCGTCTTGCAAGTAGACGCTCTTCATAGGATGCGTTTCCTAATTGCGGTGTTTCTGCAAATGTCAATCCTGTCAACAGGACAAAAGAGAGAAAAAAATATCTCATAGCTGGTTCTCCGATAAATAACCCTCACAATATAGAATCAATCTTTTTTTTATCCAGTGAAAAGATGTTGGGGTTAAAACATTTGCCTGCATTTTTTTTCGGCTTGTTCTCGCTTCGCCAAATCGCGTGCTCGTCGAAGGGTCGTGCAAAGCACTAACCCGTTCTCCTGCGCTGTGATTTTGCTTCGCGATAACAAGCCGCTGCTGCCGCTTCGCGCATCATTGGTTTTTTTAAAGGGAGAAGGAGTGATAGGTCGAAATCATTTCGAAAGCACGCTCTGGATCAATGTTTTTCAATGTTGAATAAAGTGTTAACCCTTTTGCGTTTTGGCCTTCTTGAAAGTAAAGTGAGCCAAGGCGAAAGAGGATTTCAGGGTCTTCAGGATAGAGGTTGAAGATTGATTCGTACTCTTGTATTTCTTCGAGTGGACGTTCTAGATCGCGGTAGCAGTTAGCAAGTTGTGCGTGCACCCAAGGATCATTTGGAGAAAAGTGGTTGAGGATTTTTAGCTCTTCTATTGCTTTCTCAGAGGCTTTTTTAAACTGCTCTTGGCTTTTTTTCTTATCGTAGAGTCTGGCAAATGCCATGTAGGCATTGGCAAGTGAAGCGTGCGCTTCTAAATCGGTTGGTTCTTTGTGGATGAGGGCAATATGCTCTTTTACTGATCCGTGGAGGAGTTTTTCGCGCATTAAATAGCAATCCTTCCAGTTGAAGGTAGCGTTGATTTTTTTCCACATGCGCACTCTCCATGGGAGGTCAAGGTCGAGATCATCAGGTTGTAGGAAGGAAGAAAATTGGTAGGAGGAGTTGGCGAGGAGAAGGTGGTATTCGCCTGCTGAAAGGTTGTCTGGAAGCTCTTTTTTCAACGATTCGATAAAGCTTTCACGAATTTTTTCTAACTCTTCAGGCTTTTTCATTTCGAAGTAAAAGTGCAAAACTAAGTAGGAGAAGACGGTGATAAAAAGTAGGCCAAGGTTGACGGCGAGCAAAAAGCTTTTGGGATAGAAGTTGAGAAAGATGAGAAAAATCAGGCTAAGGAAAAGAAAGGAGAGAGAAAACGAACCTTTAAAGAGGGTTGTTTTGTTCATGACTTTTTCTAAATTGCGCAGCGCTTCGCCGCTTGTGCGGTGAATCGCCTCCTGAAAACGCCCCTGGTGAAAACTTTCTGAGTCCATCACCTAATAATGTACTCTAAAGCCCCTAGAATTCAAGCACAACTTTAGAGCTCTCTTAAGTATAGTTAATCATGTAGTCGATCAGACGTTGAGATACGCCAGCTTTTTTCAATTCAAAGACTTCTTTGCTTGTCATCTCGTAGCGCGAGTTTGAGCGCTGCAAAATATAAATGATTTTATCATCCGAGATGCCTGATTGCGAAAGTGCAATCACATCCGAAACTTTCATTTTTTTGCCGCTGTCGTAACGGCGCAATGTTTCGGGTGCTCTCTGCTCTAGACGTGCGCGGTCCATACTGGAGAGGGAGCTCTTTTCAACGACAATCTTTTTTGGTCGGCCTGCCTTGCTTGGGCAAGTTGCGCAATTACTGCTTAATAAAGCAAAGCTAGTTAGTAAGGATAGTATTATCATATTAATCTTTATTTACTACAATCGTTAATAAAAACGAAATAAATATAGAAGTTCCGATAAAGCCCATTAAATAAATGTCGGTAAAACGTGTGAGAAGGGCACCAATAATGGGACCTAAAACGATGGCGATGGAACCGACAGCCTGATTGATTCCCAATATTTTACCTTGTGATTCATGACCTGTGCAAAGGGAAATCCAGCTGGTGAGATTGGTCCAAGCAAGAGAGCTAAAAAGAGCGCCAAAGAGGTAGAAAATGACAAAGCTTTGAAAGGGAATTTGTCCTGTTGGGAGTAAAAGAAAGAAAGATGTGAAGAAGGTGGCGATGATCGCAATTCCTTTTGGTGAGATGCCTTTTTGCATTAAGGGGTTCATGATACTTGTACCGCTCATCCAGACGGTGCCGACGCCAAGGAAGAGATAGACGATGGTTTCTTTACTTTCACCAAATCGCTCGATCATAAAGTAAGAGAGGAACTGGAGAGAGGGGATCCAGCCGAGCATGTAGAAAAAGTAGGCAGCGTAGAGAATGTAGAGTTTTTTTTCGCGTATGGGCGGGAGTAGGCTAAAGAAAAAGCGCTTGAGTGTGAGGGGTGGTGCTTTTTTTACGCTGGAGGTTTCCGAATAAAAACGCACGATGATGTAGAGGTTGAGGAGCGCGAGGGTTGAGGCGATCCAGAAAGGGAGGGCGGAGCTAAAATCGTGATCGAGAATGCGTGTAGAGAAGGCGCCACCGATAAAAATGGCGATGATAAAACTTAAGCCGGCGACTGTGGCAAGAATGCCAAAGTTTTTGGATCGTTTTTTTGCTGTTGGAGAGAGGTCGGCAATGGAGGCAAGAGCGAGAGTTAAGTTGCTCGCGAAAAGACCTGTGAGAAAACGTGAAAAGAGCAGAAGCGCGTAACTATTCATCTCAATGCCAAGGCCTGAAAGTAAGTAACCGAGAGCTTCGCCGACAAGAGTTACGAAAAAGGCAAATCGTCTACCGGATAAATCTGCTATTCGGCCTAAAAGAGGAGCGCCAAAAAATTGCGCAAGAGGGAAGCTGGCAATGAGAATGCCAAGCATTAGTGTTCTTGTTGATAGAGAGGTGGTGCTGTCTACTAAACCATACCCCGTTTCTAAAAGAAGCGGGGTGAAAATTGGATAGACAATCGCAATTCCAAAGTTGTCTAAGAAGAAGACGCAAAGCGCTGCAATTTTAGACAGCTGTTTTGCTCCGCAACTTCTCATCCCACTTTTTGCGCTGCAGCTTCTTCTTTAAAGCGGTAGCCAACGCCGCGCACTGTTTCGATCCAGTTGAATTTGGGACCGAGCTTCTTGCGCAGAGAGGCGATATGTACATCGATATTGCGATCGACAACAAAAGCGTCGTCGTTATTGATATCTGTTAACAGTTGGCTGCGAGAGAGCACTTCACCACGATTGCTAAGCAAGCGGCGTAAAATACCAAACTCTGAAAGCGTAATCGAAACCGTTTCGTTTTCTCTTCTAAGAAGATAGCGATCCACATCAAGCACATAATCGCCAAACTGAATGACTTTGGGACTTTTTTCCGGTTCGCTCTTACGGCGCAAGATCGCTTTAATGCGAGAAAAAAGCACTTTGGGAGAGAAAGGCTTTGGCATATAATCATCCGCACCAAGCTCCAAACCTAGAACAATATCCAGTTCATCACCTTTTGCGGTTAGGAAAACGACCAGCGTATTGCGCAGATCGGGATTGTTGCGGATGCGGCGGCAGACATCAAAGCCATTGAGTCCTGGAAGCATGACATCCAAAATAACAAGATCGGGCTTTTCCCGTTCAATTGCGCGGTAGCCATTAATGCCATCGACTTCTACATGCAGTTTAAATCCTTCAAGCTCTGCCTGAAGTTTAATCAACGAAGCAATATCTTCTTCATCTTCGATTAGTAATATTCTCTTTTTTTCGACCATATCAACACCTAATCAGTTATTCAGCAGTCGTTGGGAAAAAACCAACGAGTCACTAAAGTAGTTTTCTCACAATTAGAGCAGAATCTAAAAAAAAGCACACCAATTTTT